>NZ_JAFCTX010000008.1:0-149587 GCF_049896245.1 Cypionkella sp. TWP1-2-1b2
GGCATGGAGCGCCGTTCGACCCCAATGTCCCCGAAACCGACGAACTCAAACTCGCAGTCCTCAAGCTCGCGAAGAAGTGGAAGCCGACAAAAAAGTAGGCAGGTTCACCGGACGCTTACGGCGAAACGACGCCTTGCCCGCAAAAATCCCGTCCCCCTCCGCGCTCTGTCAGCTTTCGTGTCAGCCTGCATCACATCCCCATGCGCGCCCACTATTTCCCCGCATCGCCACAGCCCACCTTGCGCCATTGTCCATGAATGCGACATAATGATGCCTCAAACCCGGATTAGACCCGAGATAGGCTCTTGTGGACCAACAAGAACCAAGCGTTAACATTTGTTCGGTAAGGCTGGGGTCACTGGCCGATACCGATTGAACAGGCAGGAGGCAGACCCGTCACGGGCAGCCATGATTGCGTTTGAGAATGTCAGTAAGTCCTTCTGGACAGGTAAGTCGCGCAAGGTGATCCTTGACCGCGCCTCTTTCAGCGTTGAGGTCGGCAATTCTCTGGGCATTCTCGCTAAAAACGGCACCGGCAAAACCACAATCATCAACATGATGGCGGGCCTTGAGAAACCCGATGAGGGCAAAGTCATCCGCACCTCACGGATCTCTTTCCCGCTCGGTTTCATGGGCGGCATCCTCTCGAAACACACCGCGACTGAGAACGCCCGCTACATCGCGCGGCTTTACGGGCTTGACCCGGATTATGTCGAAAGCTTCTGCCGCTGGCTGTCAAACATCGACGAATATTTTGACCAGCCGATTGGCAAGTATTCATCGGGCATGCGTTCGCGGTTTTCCTTCGCTTTGATGCTGGCGCTGGAGTTTGACATCTACCTGATCGACGAAGGCATGCCATCTTCGACCGATGTTGAATTCAACCGCAAAGCGGGTCAGGTGCTGCGCCAGCGCTTGAAAAACGCCACCGTGGTGGTGGTGTCGCACCAGCCTTCGACGCTGGAGAAATTCTGCCGCTCGGCCGCGGTGTTGCGCAATGGTCAGTTGTATATGTTTGAAACTTTAGAAGAGGCGAAGCGGCTTTATGACTACCAAACTTAGTGTTCAGCGCTTCCGCACCCGTCGTCCCGATCCGGTTGAGGCCCCCGCGCCACTGCCGCTGACCACGGCTGCCGCCAAAACCCCGCCACCCGCCACACCAACGCCTGCCGCCAAATCCGCAGCCCCGGCGCAACCCCGCGTCGGCGACCGCGCCTTCTTTCCTACGGATGAGGAAGATGGCTTTGCCGGCATGACCTTCCCCACCGCCGATAAACCTGGCACCAAATCTGCTCCCGAAGACATCGACACCATCCGGCAGGAAGGCCTGACGGGTCGGCAGTTGCGCATGGCCCGCCGCTTGGCCCAAAAGCACGGCCTGCCCGCCACCTCAGATTTTGACGCCGTGTGGCTCTTGCGCAATGCAGGCATTGATCCGTTTCAAGCCAATTCAGTGCTGGAACTGGTGTCGTCCAGCGACGGCCCGCCGACGCCGCCCACAGGCTCTCGCGCGCTGACCCTGACCCCCGGCGGCGATGGCATCCAGCTGCCACAAACCATCAAACCGATCCAGCTGCCCTCGACCGAAGAACAGATGGAGCGGGCGCATTTCGCCGAAGTTGGCAAAATCCAGCGCGATATCGTCGCCCGCCGTCGCAAGAAATCCTTGCTGCTGGCGGCGCGCTTGTTCGTGTTTGTCGGCCTGCCCACCATCCTTGCGGCGATCTATTATTACTCCATCGCCACGCCGCTGTATTCCAGCCGTACTGAATTTGTCATCCAGCAGAACGATGCCGCACCTTCGGGCCTCAGCTCGATGCTGAAAGGCTCGGCGATGGCCACCTCGCAGGATTCGATCACCGTACAGGGCTATCTGCAAAGCCAGGATGCGATGGAACGCCTTGACCATGACCTTGGCTTTCGTGCGCATTTCTCGGCCCCGAATATGGACCCGCTGCAACGCCTTGCCCCAGATGCCACGCAGGGGGCGGCGTATAAGCTTTACCATAAATTCGTGAAAATCTCTTACGACCCCACCGAAGGCGTGGTGAAGATGGAGGTGATTGCCGCCGATCCGCAAACAGCGGTCAAATTCTCGCAGGCCCTGCTCGGCTATGCCGAAGAACGCGTTGACATGATGACCGCGCGGGTGCGCGACGATCAGATGCAGGGCGCGCGCGAAAGCTATGATGATGCCGAGATCAAGCTGACGGAAGCCAATGAGCGGGTGGTCAGCTTGCAAGAAAAGACCAAGGTTCTGTCATCCGAGGTCGAAATCAGCCTGATTTCAGCTCAGATTGGTCAGTTGGAAACCCAACTTACCACCGAACGGCTGTCGCTGGCGCAAATGGAATCCAATGCCAGCCCCAACCAAGCGCGGATGGAGCCTGTGAAGCGCCGCATCACCACTTTGAACGATCAGATCGCGCAACTGCGTGCCAAGCTGACCGAGAATGATGCAAGCGGCCAATCTTTGGCCCGCGTGCAGTCCGAATTGCTGGTAGCCCAAGCCGAGGTTACAACCCGGCAGTTGATGCTGGCGCAATCGCTGCAAGCCACCGAACTCGCCCGCAATGAGGCCAATCGGCAGACCCGCTATCTTTCCGTCTCGGTCAACCCAGTCGCCGCCGATGAGGCCGCCTATCCGCGTGCCTTCGAGTCGACTTTGGTGGTGATGCTGATCCTGATCGGGATTTATCTGATGATCACCATGACCATCGCGATCCTGTATGAGCAGGTGACTTCGGGATGATGCCTAATGCAATGAAACAGGTCGTCATAGGCGGTCTTCGTGTCGGCAATGATCAACCCCTGCTGGTGATCGCAGGCCCCTGTCAGCTGGAAAGTCTGGACCACGCCCAGATGATTGCAGGGGTGATGCGCGATGCTTGTGCTGCTGTCGGCGCGCAATTTGTCTTCAAGGCCAGCTATGACAAAGCCAACCGCACTTCGCTGGCGGGCCGGCGTGGCATGGGGATGGCCGCAGGGCTGAAGGTGCTGGAAGCCGTGCGCGCCTCGGGCATCCCGGTGCTGACCGACATTCACGATATCGCACAGGCGCGCGAGGCGGCGAAGGTGGTTGATGTCATTCAAATCCCGGCCTTTCTGTGCCGCCAAACCGATCTCTTGCTGGCCGCAGGCGAAACCGGGGCGGTGGTGAACATCAAAAAGGGTCAGTTTCTGGCACCATGGGATATGGCCAATGTCGCTGAAAAAGTCGCCTCGACCGGGAACGAGCGCATCCTGCTGACCGAGCGCGGTGCGAGTTTCGGCTACAACACGCTTGTCACCGACATGCGCAGCCTGCCGATCATGGCGCGCACCGGCTATCCGGTGATCATGGATGCCACCCATTCGGTGCAGCAACCCGGTGGCCTTGGCGGATCAAGCGGCGGCCAACGCGAATTTGCGCCCGTGATGGCCCGCGCGGCGGTATCGTTGGGCATCGCCGGGGTGTTTATTGAAACGCACGAGGCCCCGGATACCGCACCTTCCGACGGCCCCAACATGATCCCATTGGATAAGATGACGGCCTTGGTTGCCAGCCTGATGGCGTTTGACCGCTTGGCCAAGGCCGATCCGCTGCACGTTTGAAGTGCTGCACGTTTGAAGTGCTGGATGAGGTCAGCACCGGAGCGGGGGCCAGCCCCCTGGCCTGTTTTTTCTTGCAGAAAATACAGGCCTACCCCCGGGATATTTGGGCACAGAGCATGACCATTTTAGACAGACTTTAAGGGAAAGTGTTAAAAATCCCTTAATTGCACCAAGTCAACTTATTGATATATAACAACATTAAATGGTCCCGAGTTGGGACCATCTCAGGCGACCTGCCCCGCCGCCCAGCCCGACGACCACGCCCATTGAAAGTTATACCCGCCAAGCCAGCCGGTCACATCCACCACCTCGCCGATAAAAAACAACCCCGGCACGGACCGCGCCATCATCGTCCGCCCATCGAGGCCCTCCGTATCGACGCCCCCCAATGTCACCTCCGCCGTCCGATACCCCTCTGATCCGACGGGCCGCAGCCGCCAATCTTTGACCATTGCGGCAACCCGCTCCAGCTCACCTCGCCCCAACTCCGCCATGGGCGCGGTGATCGCCAGACTGGCCTCAATATGCCGCGCCAACTTCTCGGGTAGGGTCCGCCCCAGCACCGTCCTCAGCGCCGCCCGGCCCTGCTCCCGCTTGGCCTGCCCGAGTTCCGCCACCACATCCCGCCCCGGTGCCATATCCAGCCGCAGCTCATCGCCCTCGCGCCAATAGCTGGAAACCTGCAACACCGCAGGCCCCGACAACCCGCGATGGGTGAACAACACCGCCTCATCAAACCCGGTCTTGCCGACTGAGACCCGCCCCTGCACCGCCACCCCCGCCAGCGGCACCATCCAGTCGAGTTCCTGCGCCGCAAAGGTCAGCGGCACCAAACCGGGCCGGGTTTCCACCAGCCGCAGCCCAAAACTCTCCGCCACCTGATAGCCAAACCCGCTCGCCCCCATCTTCGGGATCGACTTGCCCCCGGTCGCCACCACTACAGACGCCGCCCGCACCAGCCCGCGCGCGGTCTCAACCTCAAACCCCGTCGGGGCCTGCCGTACCGCCGTCACTCCGCACCCCAGCCACAGCGCCACCCCGGCGCGCGCCATATCGCCCAGCAGCATATCCACCACCTGCTTGGCCGAGCCATCACAGAACAGCTGCCCCAAGGTTTTCTCATGCCAAGCGATCCCCGCCGCATCCATCCGCGCGATGAAGTCCCACTGGCTGAAGCGTTTCAAAGCCGACAAAGCAAATCGCGGATTTTTTGAGATGAACCGATCGGGTGCGATGCCGAGATTGGTGAAATTGCACCGCCCGCCGCCCGAGATCCTGATCTTCTCGCCTGCCGCCTTGGCATGATCGACCAGCAACACCCGCCGGCCCCGCCGCCCAGCCTCAATCGCCGCGAACATCCCCGCCGCCCCAGCCCCCAAAACGATGACATCAACCTGTTCCATGCCCCCTCATACGCCGTGAGGCCCGCGCCTGACAACCACATGAAGATTTTCGCAAAACCCCCTTGCACCCCCCGGATGGCTTCGCTAAATACCGCCGCAGTTGGGGCGTCGCCAAGCGGTAAGGCATCGGTTTTTGGTACCGACATACGGAGGTTCGATCCCTCCCGCCCCAGCCAAGTTAATTTTTGAACAGGCCTAAGTGCCTTGACTGAGCCGAGAAAAAGCGAAGTTAGAGCACTATGCTAATTAGGTTCGGCTTAGGCCGCACTAGTTCTCGTTGGAATACCTCAAGCCCAACTATCCTCTGGGATTTTCTGACGTATTCCACGTTTGTAAACGCGCGTCGCGCCAAGTCGAGCGGCGACCACTTGGAATCAAATAGAGCGACACCGCACTGCAAAAACGTCCCGGCGTAGTTGGCTTCCAGCTCCTCCAATGTTGGCGGCAAGTTGCACATGCCGCGGGGACCATCAAATAACTGAAAGTTTTTTGTGGTTGCGCTTCTGAGGTGGTGACCGAGTGCAACATGACCCATTTCATGGGCCAGAATGAAATTTGACAGCATGCAACCCCGTTTTGCATTCGCCATCAGCTTCTCGTCTACAGAAAGAGTAACGCGATAGTCAAAGGCTATTACTCCAGCCTTGCGTTTGAAGTCCTCTGTCTCATCGGAGCGATATTTATTTATCTGCCAACGCCCCTCGTCGTCGCATTGATCTTCCCAGAAGTCGGTCATTCGAAAAAAGTCTGTGTCGGCGCAATATTCGCGCCGACAAGAAATCATCTCGTCGAATATAGCTACCGACCGCGCAGTAGTCAGAAATGGCCGTTTAGTCATATTGCCCCCCTCAGCTACACCCGCTCGTCCCGCCGCAAGTGTTGCACTTCATGCAGGTGCCGTTGCGGACCAGCGTGTAGTTGCCGCATTCGCCGCAGGGGTCGCCCTCGTAGCCTTGCATTTTGGCTTTCACCCGCAGGTCCATCGTCACATTTCCCGTCGCCAGTGCCGTGCCGCCAGTGATGGCCCCGCCCATCGCGCGGGCGGTTTCCGGGATCAGCATGTTCAGCGCAGATACCGGATCGGTGCCGTTGGCCAAAGCGGTAGCCCCCATACCGCCTTGCAGCATCACCAGTTCTGACGGCAGGCGTTTGCGCAGATAGCCGGTTGAGCTGATCTGTTTCAGCACCTCAAGCCCGCGGGTGGCGGCTTGGTCGGAGATTTCTGACAGATTGGGTTTGCCTTCCTCAACCCCGCGGCCGAGATCGTCGAACGAGGCACCAGTGGGTTTGACATGCGCTAGGTCAGTGCGGTCAAGGTAGGAAATCGCCAGCTCGCGGAAGATGTAATCCAGGATCGAGGTGGCGTTTTTCACAGAATCGTTGCCTTGCACCATGCCCGCGGGTTCGAACCGGGTGAAGGTAAACGCCTCGACATATTCTTCCAGCGGCACGCCGTATTGCAGGCCAACCGAGATCGCGATGGCAAAGTTGTTCATCATCGCGCGGAAGCCCGCGCCTTCCTTGTGCATGTCGATGAAAATCTCGCCCAAGCGACCGTCGCCATACTCGCCGGTGCGCAGATAGACCTTATGACCGCCGACGATGGCCTTTTGGGTGTAGCCCTTGCGACGCTCGGGCAGTTTTTCGCGGTTGGTGCGGATGATTTCCTTGTAGATGATCTTCTCGACAATCTTTTCGGCCAGAACGGCGGCTTTTTCTTGATTGGAGCCGGAAGACAGGATTTCTTCGGCCTCCTCATCGTCTTCGACCAAGGCCGAGGCCAAGGGCTGCGACAGCTTTGATCCGTCACGGTAAAGCGCGTTGGCTTTGATGCCCAAGGACCAGGACAACTCGTAAGCCGCCAGCGTTTCAGCAATCGTCGCCGAGTTTGGCATGTTGATGGTCTTGGAAATTGCCCCCGAGATGAACGACTGCGCCGCCGCCATCATGTAGATATGGCTGTCGACCGACAGATAACGCTTGCCGGTTTTCCCACAGGGATTTGCGCAATCGAACACCGAATAATGCGCGGGCTTCAGGAAGGGTGCGCCTTCCAACGTCATGGTGCCGCAAACGTGGTCATTGGCGGCGTCGATTTGCGATTTCGTAAAGCCAAGGTGACGCAGCAGATCAAAGCTGGGGTCGGCCAGTTTATCCGCCGGGATACCGAGGGTTTTCTTGCAGAAATCCTCGCCAATCGTCCATTGGTTGAACACGAAGCGGATATCAAAAGCCGAGGGCAAGGCAGCCTCGATCTTCTCCAACTCGCGCGCGCCGAAACCGTGGCCGACAAGGGCGGTGGTGTTGATGCCGGGGCAGTTGCCGATCGAGCCATGGCCGACGGCATAAGCCACGATTTCAGCGGCTTGGCTGGTGGAATAGCCCAGCTTTTCAAGTGCTGCAGGCACCGACTGGTTGATGATCTTGAAGTAACCGCCGCCCGCGAGTTTTTTGAACTTCACCAGCGCGAAGTCAGGCTCGATGCCGGTGGTGTCGCAATCCATCACCAAACCGATGGTGCCGGTGGGCGCGATCACCGTGGTTTGGGCGTTGCGGAAGCCGTGGGCTTGGCCCAAAGTCAGCGCCTCATCCCAAGCCGATTTTGCCAGCGTCACAAGGGTTTGGTCGGGGCAGTTGGCAGCATCCAAGGCCACTGGATTGACGTTGACGCCCTCATAGCCGCTGGTCTTACCGTAAGCTGCGGCGCGGTGGTTGCGGATCACCCGCAGCATGTGTTGGGCGTTGCGGGCGTAGCCGCTGAACGCGCCGAGTTCCGAAGCCATCTCGGCGGAGGTCGCATAGGCAACCCCGGTCATCAGCGCGGTCAAAGCGCCGCAGAAGGCGCGGCCTTCGATGGAATCATAGCCAAGCCCCATGTTCATCAACAGGCCGCCGATATTGGCATAGCCCAGACCCAAGGTGCGGAAATCATAGGACAGTTGCGCGATTTCCTTCGACGGGAATTGCGCCATCGTGACAGAGATTTCCAACGTCACTGTCCAGAGCCGGTTGGCGTGAATATAGGCGTCGGCATCGAATTTGCCGTCCTTGAAGAAGGTCAGCAGGTTCATCGAGGCAAGGTTACAGGCAGTGTCATCAAGGAACATATACTCGGAACACGGGTTAGAGCCCCTGATTGCACCATCCTCGGGGCAGGTGTGCCACGCGTTAACCGTGTCATGAAACTGGATGCCGGGATCAGCGCAGGCCCAAGCGGCATGGCCCACCTGATCCCACAGATCGCGGGCTTTCAGGGTCTTGGCGGTTTTGCCATCGGTGCGCCGGATCAACGCCCAATCGGCATCGTCCTTCACGGCGGTCAGGAAAGCATCAGTGACGCGCACCGAGTTGTTAGAGTTCTGGCCGGAAACCGTAATATAGGCCTCGGAATCCCAATCGACATCATAGGTGGGGAATTCAATACTGGTGAAGCCTTGCTTGGCGTATTGCAGGATGCGGTTGGTGTAAGTATCTGGGATCATAGCCTTTTTAGCCGAACGGATTGCAGCTTTCAGCGCAGGGTTTTTCGCTGCGTCCACCGAGTCGTCGCTAGATCCATCCCACTGACGGATCGCGGTGAAAATCTCATTCAGTTTCAACTCATGGGCTTTGGAACCGGCTACCAGTGAGGCAACCTTTTGTTCCTCAATGACTTTCCAGTTCACGAAGGCTTCAACATCGGGGTGATCCATATCGCAGATCACCATTTTTGCAGCCCTGCGCGTGGTGCCGCCGGATTTGATCGCCCCCGCCGCGCGGTCGCCGATTTTCAGAAACCCCATCAGGCCCGAGGATTTGCCGCCACCCGACAGCTTTTCCCCCTCACCGCGCAAGGACGAAAAGTTGGTGCCCGTGCCCGAGCCGTATTTGAACAGCCGCGCCTCGCGCACCCACAGATCCATGATGCCGCCGTCGCCGACCAGATCATCCTTCACCGATTGGATGAAGCAGGCGTGCGGCTGCGGATGCTCGTAAGCGCTACTAGATTTAGTCAGCACGCCGGTCATATGGTCGACATAGTAGTGACCCTGCGACGGACCATCAATGCCGTAGGCCCAATGCAGTCCAGTGTTGAACCATTGCGGAGAGTTCGGCGCTGCCATCTGCCGCGCCAGCATGAAGCGCATTTCGTCATAATAGGCACGGGCATCGGCTTCGGTGGTGAAATAGCCACCCTTCCAGCCCCAATAGACCCAAGCCCCCGCCAGACGATCGAACACTTGCTTGGCCGAGGTTTCGCCGATCAGGCGTTCCTCCACCGGCAGGACTGCCAGAGCATCCTCGTCGGGCACCGAGCGCCAGAGGAATTTCGGAATATCCTTTTCACGCACGCGCTTTAGCCGTGCCGGGATGCCGGCCTTGCGGAAGTATTTCTGTGCCAGAACGTCGGAAGCCACTTGGCTCCAACCCTGCGGAACCTCGACCGCTTCATTGCGAAACACAACTGTACCATCGGGGTTCCGGATTTCCGACACTGTGGTCGAAAACGCCATCGCGCCATAGGCACCGGTGGCTTCGGTGGTAAACTTCCGCTCGATTTTCATCTGCCTGTCCCATGTTTTTGCGCGGTTTCTATTGAGCCCGCGTCGTTGTCCAATCCCGTCGCCCTGCCGATCCGTTGCTTGTCGCACCACCCTTTCAGGCTGGCGAAGGCCCCATTCGGGGGTGCAAGCACGAGGTTCGATAATCCGCTGGCACACTATATTTGGCGGCTAACGTCGGCGTGTCGTCAAACTGTCGTAAATCAGGGGCCGCATCAACGAATTTTTTACACTTATACACTATATTTTGTGCTTGACCTGCGCCGCATATCTAGCCCTGCCATCACGCCGATGGAAGCCTGTTGCCGCCCTGCCCGCAAAATCGCGCTTAATGTGGCATCGTAACTGCCGCAAAAACCCAAGTATCACGGCATGCTTGCGTGGCTTGGCTCAGATGCCGTGGCAGCGCGTTGATTCCTCCACAGGCTGTGGATAAAGCCATGCGCTACCTGCGGTTGATCAACGCGATTCCCGCCGCGACAAATCCAGCGGCCATGATGAGGCCAAAAGACAACGCTTCGTCGAAAATTAAGTAGCCCAAGATAATTGCAAACAGCGGGGTCAGGAAGGAAAAGCTGGCGACGGTCGATGTTGGATAGATCGACAGCAACCACAACCAAGTGATGAACACGCCCGCTACAATCACCCCTGCCTGAAACACCAGCCAGACCCAGTGAATGGGTTCTACATCGCGGATCAGCGGGCCGAAGAATGGGGCTGCTGCCAGCAAAATTGGTGCTGAAATCAACACCATCCAGAACAGTTGCGCTTCTGGGCCGGCCTCGCGCAGCCGGGTTTTGCGCGCCAGAAATGCGGTGCCCGCCCAGCCCCAAGCGCCGACCAGAGCAAACATGTCGCCCGCAATGCTGGCGTGACCGCTTGGGCTTTTCGACACAATCGCCCAAGCGGTGCCGATGAAGGCCAAACCCAAACCGATTCCCCGCTTTGGGGTGATGCGCTCGTTCGGCAGCCAGAAATGTGCGGCAACGGCGAGCCACAGCGGCATCGAATAAAAGATCACCGAAGCGCGGCCCACCGCCGTCAGGTCCAACGCCATGAAAAGGCAAAGAAACTCGGCGGCAAACACCGTGCCGATCGCCACGCCGGGGCAAAGATCAGCCCAACGAATCCTGTCCCACAGCCCGCGATACTTCAGCCATCCATAGACGAACACAATCGCCAGAGCCGAGCGCAACCCCGCGAAAAACACCGGCTGCAAGCCGCGATTGACCTCTTTCACCACGATCTGGTTGACCGCCAACAGGAACGTCACCGCAATCAGCGCCGCCAGCCCTGCCCCGTCCAGCCGCTCTTTGCGCATCATGCCCTCACTTTCGCGCCAACCTCTGGGGACGGGCATGTAGAGTCAAGCAGTGCAAAACCGCTGGCAGCAGTCGGCGCTTTCCCTTACATGCGGAAAAGAGGGGGGCCTTGTCATGACAGATTTGATCTCACGCGGGGTTGCCAAGGGCTTGCGGATGACCGATCAACGCCGGGTGGTTGCCCGCGTTGTTATGGCGGCGGAAGATCATCCGGATGTGGAAGAGCTTTATGCTCGTGCCGCTCTGGTGGACCCTAGGATTTCACTGGCGACGGTCTACCGCACGGTTAAGATTTTCGAAGAAGCAGGCCTGCTGGAGCGGCTGGAGTTTGGCGATGGCCGCGCGCGCTATGAAGATGCCGAACGTGATCACCACGACCATCTGATTGATGTGAACACCGGGCAAGTCATTGAATTTGTGGACCCCGAGATTGAAGCCCTGCAAGAGCGCATCGCCGCACGGCTGGGCTATCGGTTGATCGGGCACCGGCTGGAACTGCTGGGCGTTCCGGTCAAGAAGGGATAAGTTTTGGCCTCGGATAACCTGCGCGGCATCCTGTTGATGGTGGTGTCGATGGCCCTGTTTGGGCTGGAAGACATGTTCCTGAAATGGGCGGCAGCGAGCCTTCCGGTGGGTGAGATCGTATTTGTCTCGGGCGTGTTTGGCGTCGTGGTGTTCGTGCTGATGGCATGGCAGCAGCGGCAAAAGGTGTTTACAAAGCAGGCGCTCAACCCTTGGGTTCTGGCGCGCGGGCTTGGCGAAATGGTCGGCACTTTTGCCTATATCACAGCACTTGCCACTGTGCCGTTGTCGACGGTTTCCGCCGTGTTGCAGGCGATGCCCTTGGCGGTGACGATGGCTGCGGCTTTGTTCATGCAAGAACAGGTTGGCTGGCGGCGCTGGTCGGCGATTGCGGTGGGCTTTGCCGGCGTTCTGCTGGTGATCCGCCCCGGTTTGGATGGCTTTCGGCCCGAAGCGTTGTGGGTGCTGATCACCGTGGCGGGGCTCACCCTGCGTGACTTGGCCGCCCGCAAGATTCCTTCGGAAAGCTCGACCGCGCAGGTTTCGGCTTGGGGACTAATTGCGGTGACGCTGCTCGGCGCTTTGATGATGGCGGGATCAGGTGAAGTTGCTGTGCCAACGCTTTGGGAAACCTATGCTTTGATCGGGGCGTTGGTGTTCGGCACCGGCGGCTATTGGGCGATCATTGGGGCTACCCGCACGGGTGAAGTTTCGGTGGTGGCACCCTTCCGCTATGTGCGCTTGGTGTTTGCCGTGCTGATCGGCGCGTTTGTGTTCCATGAATGGCCCGATGTCATAACCCTGTGCGGATCTGGGCTTATCGTCGCCTCGGGGCTTTATTCGTTTGCGCGTGAACGCCGCCGCAAACACGCGCTTTCCTTGAACGCACCCTTGGGCTAAGACGCCCCAGAGAGCACCATTTCCGCCCATTTGGAGGCCTGACATGAGCACGATCATTGATATCCACGCCCGCGAGATTCTCGACAGCCGCGGCAATCCCACCATTGAAGTTGATGTGCTGCTGGAAAGCGGCGCCCAGGGCCGTGCTGCGGTGCCCTCGGGTGCCTCGACGGGCGCGCATGAGGCGAATGAGCGCCGCGACGGCGACAAGTCGCGCTATATGGGCAAGGGCGTGTTGGAGGCTGTGGCCGCCGTCAACGGCGAGTTGGCCGAAGAAATCGTAGGGTTTGATGCAACCGAACAGGTTGGCATTGACCGCACGATGATCGAGTTGGACGGCACGCCGAACAAATCGCGTCTGGGTGCCAATGCGATTTTGGGCGTGTCTTTGGCGGTGGCGAAGGCCGCGGCGGAGTTCACCGGGCAGCCGCTGTTCCGCTATGTTGGCGGCACCTCGGCGCGGATGTTGCCGGTGCCGATGATGAACATCATCAACGGCGGCGAACATGCGGACAACCCGATTGATATTCAAGAATTCATGATCATGCCGGTGGGCGCGGAAAACATCCGCGAAGCCATTCGGATGGGTTCTGAAGTGTTCCACACCCTGAAAAAGGAGCTGTCGGCGGCGGGGCATAACACCAATGTCGGCGATGAGGGCGGCTTTGCGCCGAACCTGAACTCTGCTCGCGATGCGTTGGATTTCATTCTGAAATCCATCGAGAAGGCTGGTTATCGCCCCGGTGAGGATATGTTCCTTGCCTTGGATTGCGCCGCGACCGAATACTTCAAGGGCGGGCGTTATGAGATGAAAGGTGGGGGGAAATCCCTGTCCATCGAGGAAAACGTTGATTTCTTGGCTGGTCTGGCGGCGGATTACCCGATCATCTCGATCGAAGACGGTTGTTCCGAGGATGACTGGGCGGGCTGGAAGCTGCTGACTGACAAGCTGGGCGATACAATCCAACTGGTGGGCGACGATCTGTTTGTGACCAACCCGCGCCGTCTGGCGGAAGGCATCAAGGCGGGTTGCGCCAATTCGATGCTGGTGAAAGTCAACCAGATCGGCACCTTGACCGAGACTTTGCAGGCCGTCGATATGGCGCATCGCGCGCGCTATACCAATGTGATGTCGCACCGTTCGGGCGAAACCGAAGACAGCACCATCGCTGATCTGGCGGTGGCTACCAACTGCGGCCAGATCAAGACCGGGTCGCTGTCGCGCTCGGATCGGTTGGCGAAATACAACCAGTTGATCCGCATTGAGGAAATGCTGGGTGAGACGGCGGAATATGCGGGCCGCTCGATCCTGCGCGGCTAAGCTTTAACGTTACGCGAAAATCACACCACGCGAGGCATCAGCTTTGCGTGGTTTTTGCATTGCTATGACAGCGGTTTCAACAGGCGGCTGGGGCGAAAATTGGCCAAGATTGGGTTGTCGCCCTGCCCTCGAATTTCCGCCGCCAAAGCCTCTCCCGCCAGCGCGGAAAGTGTCACGCCAGAGTGCATCACCGCCATGCTGAGCCCCGTCTGCACCGCACCGATCAGCGGCAAACCGTCGCCGGGCACCGGACGCTGGCCAAGCACAAAACGGTCCAGTTCCACCGGTGCGCCGAACAGCGCCCGCAGCCGGGCCAGCGTGGCTTCGGCCAGCGCGGCGGGATCGACAATCGCCTCGGAGGCATCCGCCTGATGGTTGGCGATGCCGGGGGCGAGCAAGGCACCGGTTTGGTCCTGCCGGATTTCCTGATCGGGGGTGACGAGGATATGGGTAACGCGCCAGCCGACGGGTTTGCTGTAAACCATGATACCGGGGCGCTTGAGCATCGGCAGATTGAACCCAAGCGGGGACAGCAGCGCAGGGGTGGCTACTCCGCTGGCCAGAACGGTATGGTCGGCGGTGAACGGGCCAATGGCGGTGCGCGCGCCTTTGATCTGACCTGCGGCCTCGATCAACGATTTCGCGGCGATGCCACTCAGAACCTTTGCCCCCGAGGCTGCCAGCAAGGCGCGGGTCAGGGCGGCGGGATCAACCGCGCCCTCGGCTGAGAAGTGCAGCGCTTGGGCAGGAGGACTGGCCAGATGCGGCTCTAATTTGGCGATATCGGAGCGGATGAGCGGCGTTGTCGGATAGCCGAGGGCAGTAAGCTCTGCGGCCTTTTGCTCAAAGCCTGCACCTTCGGCTTCAAACCACAAAGCACCTTGCCAGTTTGGCGCGTGGTCCGGCAGCAGAGCGGCAAGGCGGTGGTGGGCGTTGATTGCTTCAACCCGCAAGCGATGATGCGCGGGGGATTCGTAAAAACTGGCGTTGATCCAGCCGAAGCTGCGGCCCGAGGCAGCGCTGGCGGGGGTTGCGGCTTCTAGCACTGTGACCGTGGCCCCTTGGCGCGCGAGGTTAAACGCAAGGCTGGCACCAATGATGCCTGCGCGAATGATGAGAACGGATTGCGGCATTTTGCCCCCTCTTAGGCCAAGCGTGGCATGGCAAGCGGGCAATGGAAAGAGGGCCTTGTGCGCCGAAATGCCCTGCGGCAGAGTGCAGCGATGGATCACAAAACCTTCGTGTCAAACCTTGCGCCGGATCTGCGGGCGCGGCTGATTGCGCGGTCGGATCGGGCGGGGTTTTGGCATTTGGTGGGGCATCTGGGGGCGATTGTTGCGGTGGCTGCGCTGATTGCAATCCGCGTGCCAGGGTGGTGGGTTTTGCTGCCGGTGCAGGGTGTGCTGCTGGTATTTCTGTTCACGCTGGAGCATGAGGCGACGCATAAGACGCCGTTTGCGTCTGAGCGGCTGAATGAGGCTGTGGGGCATCTGTGTGGGTTTCTATTGCTGTTGCCGTTTCATTGGTTTCGCTACTTTCATCTGGCGCATCACCGTTGGACCAATCTGGCGGGCAAAGACCCTGAACTGGCTTCGGAAAAACCAAGCGGGTTCAGGGCTTGGGCGTGGCATGTCTCGGGTGTGCCCTATTGGATTTCTGAAGCGCGGCTACTGTTTGATCTGGCGAGGGGGCGTGTGGTGGGCGAGTATCTGCCCGCCAGCGCCCTGCCCCGGATTATTACCGAGGCGCGTTGGATGCTGTTGGGCTATGCGCTGGTTTTGGCCAGTTTACTGGCGAGCCCGCTGCTGTTCTGGGTCTGGCTGCTGCCCGTGCTTCTGGGTCAGCCCGCGCTGCGGCTGTATCTGCTGGCCGAGCATGGCGATTGCCCGCAGGTGGTGAATATGTTTGAGAACACCCGCACCACCTATACCACCGCGCTGATACGGTTTTTGGCGTGGAACATGCCGTATCATGTCGAGCATCACGTTTATCCGGCAGTGCCGTTTCATCAGCTGCCTGCATTGCACCAGTTGATGAAGGCTGAATTGCGCCAGACGGCGGAGGGCTATGCGGCCTTTACCATGGGCTACCTCGCGCGCCGAATGTAAGGGTTACAAGTTAGCCGTGGCGTGGGGCTTGGCGCGGGGATAGCTAAGGGCATGGAAAATTTACCCCCAAAGAATGAAGACTCGCTGCGCGGCTTTGGTTTCGCGCTGACCGCCTATTTGCTATGGGGGTTTTTGCCGATCTTCATGAAGGCGGTGGGGCATATCTCGCCCGCCGAAGTGATTGCGCATCGGGTGATCTGGTCTATTCCGATTGCGGGCGCAGTGCTGTGGGCGACCGGGCGCACGGCTGATTTGTGGGTGGCATTGCGCAATCCACGGATGCTGCTGATGGGGTTTGCCACGGCGGCGCTGATCTCGGTGAACTGGGGGATTTATGTCTGGTCGATTGGGGCTGGCCATGCGCTGGATGCGGCTTTGGGCTATTACATCAACCCGCTGTTTTCGGTGTTTCTGGGGGCGGTGCTGCTGGGCGAGCGGTTAAGCCGCGCGCAGAAAGGCGCGATAGCCCTGGCGGCTTTGGCGGTGCTGGTGCTGACCATTGAGGCGGGCAAGCTGCCGCTGGTGGCTTTGGGTCTGACGGTGACTTGGGGGATTTATGCGTATCTGAAGAAATCGCTGCCGATTGGCCCGAACCAAGGGTTTTTCCTAGAGGTGCTGATCCTGCTGCCATTTGCGCTGGCCTATGTGATCTGGGCGCAAGCGACAGGGCGCAGTCATTTCATGGCGGGGGTGACTTCGGATACTGTGCTGCTGCTGTCTTGTGGCTTAGTCACAGCAGTGCCGCTGATGGTCTATGCCAATGGCGCGAAATTGCTGCGGCTGTCGACGATTGGCATCATGCAGTATATCGCGCCGACGATGATTTTCCTGACGGCGGTGTTCGTGTTTGGCGAGCCGTTCGGGCGCGGCAAGATGATTGCGTTTCCGATGATTTGGGTGGCGCTGGTGATTTACACGGTGTCGATGGTGCGTCAAGCGCGGGCGGCGGGGAAGTAGCGGTGGGTGCGTCGTGTCTTCCCCGCTGGGAATGACTTGTGGTTAACACGAAATTCACCACAATTTGTAGATGGGTTTTACGGGCGGCTGATTTGGCCACCGCCGACGGCTGCGGCAACGCCCGTGGTGCCGGGGGCAGATGTGGGCAAGCCGTAGGCGACGCGGGCGGCGAGATAGGCGAAGGCTTGGGCTTCTAACATGTCGCCGTTTAGGCCAGCGCTTTCAATGGGTTCTACGGTGCAGTTCATGCGTTGACTGATCTGCGCCATCATAGTGGCATTGTGGCGGCCGCCACCTGCGACGAGAAGGCGGGTGATGGGCTGGGGAAAATGCTCGGCGGCTTTGACGACGCAAGCTGCTGCGATGGCGGTGAGGGTTGCGGCGGCATCGGCGTTGCAGAGTTTGTGGGTTTTCTTGAAGAACGGCTGAAAGTCGTTGCGGTCGAGCGACTTCGGCGGGATTTTGTGGAAATAGGCTTGCGCGAGGAAGGCTTGTACCAGCTTTTCATCGACCTTTCCCGTTGCGGCCAAAGCGCCGTTTTCGTCGTGGGTTTGGCCTAGGCGGATTTGCATCAGATCATTGATTGGGGCGTTGGCGGGGCCAGTGTCAAAAGCCAACAGCGTTCCAGGGGAATCGGGGCTGGGCTGGCTAGGGTCGATCCAGGTGATGTTGCCGACCCCGCCGAGATTGAGGATGGCGAGGGGCTTGGTGGCCTTGATCCAACGCGCGCAGGCGAAGTGGAAGAATGGCGCCAAAGGCGCGCCCTGCCCGCCCATCTGCACATCATTTGAGCGGAAATCCCAGACCACCGGCAAGTTTAGCGCCTTTGCCAGAAGTTGACCGTTGCCTGCTTGGTGGGTGCGGCGATGCGCCGGATCATGCGCAAGGGTTTGGCCGTGAAAGCCGATCATCTCGGCACCCGAGAAGCGCGCCAGAATCTCGGCATGGGCGGTTTCAACCACTTCGGCGGCGCTCGCTGCGTCTGGATCGCCGGGCCATTGGCCGAAGGCTTTGCGGATGGTTTGCTGCTCGGCGGCGGTGTAGGGACGGTAAGCATCGGGGCCAAACTCGAAGATCTCATGCCCATCGGTGCGCAGCATGGCGGCATCGACGCCGTCAAGCGAGGTGCCCGACATTGTGCCCAAAACCCAAGTAGCCCCCTGTTTCGCCATCTTCCCCTCGGCCCCCTCGCCCGCTATACCCGCCCTACCTTAAAGCATGAGTGTGCCATGACCTACCATCCGAAATCTGATTTCATGCGCGTGATGATGACCCGCGGCTTTCTCGCCGATTGCACGGATTATCAGGCGCTTGACGAGGCTTTGGCCAAGGGCGTGGTGCCGGGCTATATCGGCTTTGATGCGACGGCGAAATCGTTGCATGTCGGCAGTCTGATCCAGATCATGATGCTGCGCTGGTTGCAGAAATGTGGCGGCAAGCCGATTGTGCTGATGGGCGGCGGGACGACCAAGGTGGGCGATCCGTCGTTCCGTGCCGATGAGCGGCCTTTGCTGACCAACGCGCAGATTGATGACAATATTGCCGGGATCAAGCGGGCGTTTTCGCCCTATGTGACGTTTGGTGATGGCGCGACCGATGCGGTGATGGTGAACAATGCCGAATGGCTGGACGATCTGAACTACCTTGGTTTCCTGCGCGACATTGGCAAGCATTTCTCGGTCAACCGGATGCTGTCGTTTGAGTCTGTCAAGTCGCGACTGGATCGCGAGCAGAGTTTGAGCTTCCTAGAGTTCAACTATATGATTTTGCAGGCTTATGACTTTCTGGAATTGAACCGCCGTTATGGCTGTCTGGTGCAGATGGGCGGCTCGGATCAATGGGGTAATATCGTTAACGGCGTTGATCTGACGCGCCGGGTGATCGACCATGAGGTCTATGGTTTGACCTCGCCGCTGCTGACCACTTCGGACGGCAAGAAGATGGGGAAATCGCAATCCGGCGCGGTTTGGCTGAATGCGGATATGTATTCGCCCTACGAGTTCTGGCAGTTCTGGCGCAATACTACGGATGCCGATGTGGGCAAATTCCTGAAGCTGTATACCGAATTGCCGCTGGAGGAATGTGACCGTTTGGGCGCATTGGCAGGCTCGGCCATCAATGATGCTAAGATCGTTTTGGCCAATGCGGTGACGACGTTGCTGCACGGGGCGGAGGCTGCTGCTGCGGCAGAGGCAACGGCACGCGAGGTGTTTGAAAAGGGCGGCGTGGGCGATGATTTGCCAACGTTGCGGGTGATGGCTGCGGAATTGGCCGAGGGTTTGGGCGTTGTGCAGCTGTTCGTGCGGGCGGGGTTGGCGGCTACGGGCAAGGATGCCAAGCGGCTGATCCAAGAGGGTGGTGCGCGGATGAATGACGAACTGGTCACCGATGCAGGTTTGCGCGTGGGGGCTGGGATGCTGGCCGAGCCGTTGAAGCTGACCGCAGGCAAGAAGCGGCATGCTTTGGTGGTTTTGGACTAAGACTTTGATGCAGAATGTGAAAAAGGCGGCCGTTCTGGCCCCCTTTTTTGTTTGTGAATGAACGTTCGTGCGATGTGAACGGATGTTCTTATTCCTGCACGGTCACTTTCGTCATCACATCAGGGGTCTCTGGCGGCTCACCGCGCTGGATGGCGTCAACCACATCCATGCCTTTGATCACCTTGCCAATAACCGTATATTGGCCGTTCAGAAAATCACCCGGTGCGAACATGATGAAGAACTGGCTGTTGGCGGAATCAGGATCGGCTGAACGTGCCATCCCGACGGTGCCACGCTCGAACGGAACAGCCGAGAATTCCGCTGGGATGTTCGGCATATCAGAGCCGCCCATGCCCGCCTGCCCGGTATCGCCGCCGGATTTGCCGTATTGCACATCGCCGGTCTGCGCCATGAAACCGTCAATGACGCGGTGAAACACCACGCCATCGTAAGCGCCTTTTTGCGCCAAAGCGACTATCTGGGCGACGTGTTTCGGCGCGTCTTTGGTGTCGAGATCAATCACGATCTCACCCTTGGCGGCACCGGAAACCTCGATCACCAGGTTCGGGCCGGGGCCGTCGCCTTCGGCAAAGGCGGGTGCGGCGGTCAGCAGCAGGGCTGCGAGGATGTTACGCAACATCGGCAGCCACCCGCACGGTGATCATGCGATCGGGGTTTGCAGGCGGTTCGCCCTTGGTGATTTTATCGACATGTTCCATGCCTTTGATCACGCGACCGTAGACCGTGTATTGGCGGTTCAGGAAGTGGTTGTCAGAAAAGTTGATGAAAAACTGGCTGTTGGCCGAGTTCGGGCTGGACGAACGGGCAGCGCCGATGGTGCCACGGTCATGCGGGATGCCGGAAAACTCGGCTGGCAGATCGGGATGTTCCGAGCCGCCCGTGCCCGCGCGGCGCAGGTTGAAATCGCTTTCCATGTTGCCGTTGGCGACATCGCCAGTCTGCGCCATGAAGCCGTCAATCACGCGGTGAAAGCAGACGTTGTCGTAAGCCTTTGCACGCGCAAGGGTTTTCATCCGCTCGACATGTTTCGGGGCGATGTCATTCAGCAGTTCAAGAACAACCTCGCCATCTTTCAGGGTGATGATGATGGTGTTTTCCGGGTCTTTGATCTCGGCCATGGGGCGCATCCTTATTTTGATCTGGGGCGGAAAGTAGCGGTGAAGCACACGAAGGGAAAGGGCTATAGGTTGACGAATGCGTCAGATCGGCGGAAACAGTTGCAAACAGTTATGGAGGCATCAATGGCCTGGAAGACGATCGACGATATGGCACTGGCAGGCAAAACCGTGTTGACCCGTGTGGATATCAACGTGCCGATGGAAGACGGCGTGGTGACGGATGCGACGCGGATCGAAAAGATTGTGCCGACCATTGAGGATCTGATCGCACGCGGGGCGAAAGTGGTGCTGCTGGCGCATTTTGATCGACCAAAGGGCAAGGTCGTGCCGGAGATGAGTCTTTCGCATGTGAAGGGCGCGTTGGAGGCGGCTTTGGGGCGCAAGGTTGTGTTCGGGGCGGATTGTGTCGGCGATGTCGCCAAAGCCGCGATTTCTGAAGCGGCGCAGGGCGATGTGGTTCTGCTGGAGAATACCCGGTTTCATGGCGGTGAGGAAAAGAACGATCCCGCTTTGGCAGCAGAGATGGCGGCTTTGGGCGATGTGTTCGTGAATGATGCGTTTTCGGCTGCACACCGCGCGCATGCCTCGACTGCTGGGATTGCGGCCTTGCTGCCGTCGGCGGCGGGGCGGTTGATGGAGGCGGAATTGAAGGCGCTGGAAGCGGCGTTGGGCGATCCGGTGCGGCCTGTTGTGGCGGTTGTGGGGGGTGCGAAGGTTTCCACCAAGCTGGAACTCTTGGGCAATCTGGTCGGTAAGGTCGATCATCTGGTGATCGGCGGCGGCATGGCGAATACGTTTTTGGTCGCCCAAGGCGTTGAGGTCGGCAAATCTTTGGCCGAGCGGGATATGGCTGCGACGGCGTTGGAGATTGTTGAGAAGGCCAAGGCTTCGGGCTGCGTGATCCACCTGCCGGTGGATGTGGTGGTGGCTTGGGCGTTTAAGGCAGGGGCTGAGAATAAGACGGTTTCGGTCAACGCCTGCCCCAGTGATGCGATGATTTTGGATGCGGGACCGAAGACGGTGGCTGCGCTGACCAAGGTGTTTGAGGGCTGCAAGACTTTGATCTGGAACGGGCCGCTGGGGGCGTTTGAGATTGAACCGTTCAATGCGGCGACCAATGCGGCGGCGCGGGCTGCGGCTCGGTTGACGAAGGCCGGGAAACTCGTGTCGGTTGCCGGGGGTGGCGATACGGTGGCGGCTTTGAATCAGGCTGGGGCTGCGCAGGATTTCACGTTTATTTCGACCGCTGGTGGGGCGTTTCTGGAATGGATGGAGGGCAAGACTTTGCCGGGGGTTGCCGCACTCGGCTGACTGTCCACGCGTGGACATGGCTTTTGTTTGTTGTAAATCAAGGAGTTATAAGATCGCTGTAACGGTCTGTTAACCTTGTGACGCGCTGGGATGGCGGCTTCGCTCCCGGCGCGTTTGCATGTTTGATGCCGGTTGCGCGCCAGGCGTTCGGGCCGTCTGCCGGTTTAGCGTCGCAGAGGCTGCGCCCGTGGGGGGCGGTTGTCACGGGGCCGCCCCTTTCGGCTTAGACGCGAAAGCCCCGCTCAGGTGCGAATTCTACTGGCGTCGGGGGCGGCTAGTTTGCATGATCGTGGCGTAGAGCGGGGGGGTGGCATGGCGATCTGGGCATTGGTGACCGGGGCATCCGAGGGGCTGGGGCGAGAATTCGCCACTTTGGCCGCCAAAGACGGCTTTGATGTGATCCTCACCGCGCGCTCGGTGGATAAGCTGCAGGCCCATGCGACCAGTCTGCGGCGGGCTTACAATGTGGCGGTTGAGGTTATCCCCGCCGATTTGACCGATCCGGTGGCTGTCGAACGCCTGTGGGATCAGGCGAGCGACGGGCGGCAGATCGGCGTTTTGGTGAACAATGCGGGGCTTGGCCACAATGGTGATCTGACCGATACCGAAGGTTGGCCGCGCGAGGCGGATTCCATTGCGGTGAATGTGATCGCGGCAACCATCCTGCTGAAACGCGCGGCGGCGCATATGAAGGCGCAGGGGTCTGGGCGGATCATCAATGTGGCGTCCACGGCGGGGTTCATGCCGGGGCCGCATATGGCGGTGTATCACGCGACCAAGGCTTATCTGCTCAGCCTGTCCGAAGCCGCCGCCGAGGAATTGCGCGGATCGGGGGTGACGGTGACGGCGGTTTGTCCGGGGCCAACGGCGACGCAGTTCTTTGCTGCGGCGCAGGTTGAGAAGAAGCTGGTGATCTCACGCCTGCCGCTGCCCACGGCGGAAAGTGTCGCGCTTGCAGGCTGGGCTGCGATGAACAATGGGCGCCGCGTGAAGGTGGTGGGCGGCATGAACAAGCTGTTTGCCTTCGCGCCCCGGCTCGCTCCGCGCCGGATGATCGCTTTTATGGCGGGGATCTTCCTGAAAAAGCGCTGGTAAAGCCCTGTTAGCGCAACCAATATTGCGCGGCGCTTGGAACCTTTCTACCACGAAACTGACCTTTCCCTGATGGAGCATAAGATGCGCGCGACCAAAGCAGTTCAGAAAATTCTTGCCAATTATGAAGGCGAAACCCCTGGCGTGAAGGCCAATCTGTGCCGGATGCTGATGGAGGGGAAACTCGGCGGCACCGGCAAGATGATCATTCTGCCGGTGGATCAGGGCTTTGAGCATGGACCGGCGCGGAATTTCGCGATCAATCCGGCGGGCTATGACCCGCATTACCATTATCAACTGGCGATTGACGCCGGACTGAATGCCTTTGCCTCGCCTTTGGGGATGCTGGAAGCGGGCGCGGAGTCTTTTGCCGGACAGATTCCGACGATTTTGAAGGTGAACTCGGCGAACTCGCTGATGAGTGACACGGCGGGGAAAAATCAGGCGGTGACGGCGTCGGTCGATGATGCTTTGCGGCTTGGCTGTGCGGCGATTGGCTTCACGATCTATCCCGGTTCCGACATGCAGCTGGATATGTATGAAGAAATCGTCGAGATGCGGCGCGAGGCGGCTGCCAAGGGCGTGGCGACGGTGATCTGGTCGTATCCGCGCGGCGAAGCGATCACCAAAGACGGCGAGACGGCGATTGACGTGGCGGCCTATGCGGCGCAGATCGCGGCATTGCTCGGCGCGCATATCATCAAGATCAAGCTGTCGACCGATCATCTGATGCTGCCCGAGGCCAAGAAGGTCTATGAGAAAGAGCAGATTGATATCGCCACGCAAGCGGCGCGGGTGAAGCATTGTATGGACGCAAGCTTTGCCGGGCGGCGGATTGTGGTGTTCTCGGGTGGGGCCTCGAAGGGCGTCGATGCGGTTTATGATGATGCGCGGGCCATTCGCGATGGCGGCGGCAATGGCTCGATCATCGGGCGCAATTCGTTCCAGCGCAAACGCGAGGATGCTTTGGCGATGTTGAGCAAGTTGGTGGATATCTACAAGGGCAAGGCCTGATGCGCCGCGCCGCTTTGGCCTTTTGTGGGGCGTTAAGCCTTTGGGTTGGGGCGGCGCCGGCTCAGGATGTTTACATGCCGCCACCAGAGGGCTGGCCTTGGCTGTTGGGCGACGTTTCTGGCACGCTTGGTAAGAAGGCGGTGGCCTGGCAGACCTATGATTTCTCAATCGGGGCGCTGGATGCTTCGGTTTGGGCGAGTGAGACGGATGGCGTGGTCGGATTACACATGCGCGCTCTGCCCCCCGGCAAGCCCGAAGCCAAGCGCATGGCGCTGTTTGTGATTGCAGACATTGGCAAAGTGTTGCGGGTTGGGCCTGCTGCGGGTTCGGTCAAGGTCGATATTCTTCGCTATGACAAGCGAGACGGGCCCCGGATGAGCTCGGAAGGACAAAGTGCGACGCTGGTGATTGATCGGTTGATGCGCGATCCTGAGAATATCAACAATGGCACGGTCCGCGGCAGCGTGACGGCGCGGCTGTGTCCGGTGAAGTGGATTGGAAAGTCATGTCAGGATTTTTCGGCCAAATTTGACACAGGCATGCAGTTTGATGGCACGTTTGAGATCATTGAGGGTGGCAAATGAAGTTTGACGACTCACTCTGCGCCCATCCGTCATTATTGTGATTCACAAAGCCGTGCGGCTGTGGCAAAGTGATAATACGAACTGCCCCCGATCAGAGGGGTGGACGGTGAGGCGCAGATGATCCAGACCCAATCCCGGCCCGCCTTTGCTGGCATGTTGTTCTTTATGGCCACCTTCACGCTGGGAAGTTATTTTGCCTTCGCCGCGATTCAAGGCGATTACGGCGTGTTCCGCCGGGTGCAGATCAATGCCGAAGCGGTGGAGTTGCGGGCCGAGCGCGATCAGTTGCAGGCGGAACTGGCGCGGATGCAGAACCTGACCAAGCGGCTGTCGGATGATTATCTCGACATTGATCTGCTGGATGAACAACTGCGCGATGTGCTGGGCTATCTGCGCGCCGATGAGGTTGTCATTCGTTAGCGGGCGGCGGGGTGAGCCCCACCCTAAATTGCGTTCTGCGATTCGGATTTTTCTGACAGGCTGGGCTTGTCGATGTGTCGCATGCCTTCGGCTAACCGGAATGCATTGGCATTCCGGTCTGGATATTTGAGCAGAGAGGATGACCTTAAGCGCGGCCCGCTTGCTTGAGCGGCGTGATTTTGCTTGGTTGCCCTGCCCTTTTGCCACGCTGCATTTTCTGTTTTGCGTTATTTCTTCGATGCGATATAGATGGTTTAATACTAAACTATCTTAACAGCGTGACGGGAGGATGCCGAGTTGGCTGCAAAAAAAGCCCCAGAGAAATCAAACGTCTCGAAGGAAGAACTGCTGAAGTTCTACCGCGAGATGCTGCTGATCCGCCGATTCGAGGAAAAGGCCGGGCAGCTTTATGGCATGGGTCTGATTGGGGGGTTTTGTCACCTCTATATCGGGCAAGAAGCCGTGGTTGTCGGGCTTGAGGCCTGCACAAAGGAAGGCGACAAGCGGATCACCAGCTATCGTGACCACGGCCATATGCTGGCTTGCGGCATGGAAGCCAATGGTGTGATGGCCGAGTTGACCGGGCGTTCGGGGGGATACTCGAAGGGCAAGGGCGGCTCGATGCATATGTTCAGCCGCGAGAAGCATTTCTACGGCGGGCATGGCATTGTCGGCGCACAAGTGCCTTTGGGTGCGGGGCTGGCGTTTGCCGACAAGTATAAGGGCAATGACAATGTGACCTTTACTTATTTCGGTGATGGCGCGGCGAACCAAGGCCAGGTCTATGAGACTTATAACATGGCGGAACTCTGGGCGCTTCCGGTGATTTTTGTCATTGAGAACAACCACTACGCGATGGGCACCTCGCAGGCGCGCTCGACCAAATCCGAGACCTTGTTTGGGCGCGGTCTGGCTTACGGCATTCCGGGTGAGCAGGTCGATGGCATGGATGTGCTGGCGGTGAAAGAAGCCGGGGCGAAGGCCGTGGCACATTGCCGGGCCGGTAAGGGCCCGTATATTCTGGAGATGATGACTTATCGCTATCGGGGCCATTCGATGTCGGACCCGGCAAAATATCGCACGCGCGAAGAGGTCGAGAAGATGAAATCCGAAAAGGATGCCATCGAACATGTCCGCGATCTGCTGCTCAGCGCCGGGCTTTCCTCGGATGAGGAGCTGAAGGCGATTGATAAGTCGATCAAGGACGTTGTGAACGCGAGCGCCGAGTTCGCCAAGGCCAGCCCGGAGCCCGCACTCGCTGAGCTTTGGACCGATATTTACGCCTGAGGGGGAACACCATGGCAACCGAAGTATTGATGCCGGCGCTTTCTCCGACGATGGAAGAAGGCACTTTGGCCAAGTGGATGGTCAAGGAAGGCGATGTTGTGAAATCTGGGCAGATCATTGCCGAGATTGAGACGGACAAGGCGACGATGGAGTTTGAGGCGGTGGATGAGGGCATTGTAGGCCGGATTCTGGTGGCTGAGGGGACTTCTGGGGTCAAGGTGAACACCGCGATCATGGTGCTGGTGGAGGCTGGCGAGTCGGCTGATGCAGCGCCTGCCCCGGTGGCGGCGGTTGCTGTAGCGGCTCCGGTCACTGCTGTGGCTGCCCCGGCGGTGGTTGCCGCTGCGGCAGTGGTTGCGGCCTCGGTTGCGGTGGTATCGAAAGCCTCGGCGGATTGGCCAGAGGGCACGCCGATGAAGACAATGACGGTGCGCGAAGCTTTGCGTGAGGCGATGGCGGAAGAAATGCGCGCCAATCCGAACGTAATGCTGATGGGCGAGGAAGTGGGCGAGTATCAGGGCGCTTACAAAATCTCGCAAGGCCTGCTGGCGGAATTTGGCGCGAAACGTGTGGTTGACACGCCGATCACCGAAATGGGCTTTACCGGCATCGCGGTGGGGGCAGCTTGGGGCGGTTTGAACCCGATCGTCGAGTTCATGACGTTTAACTTCGCGCTGCAAGCCATTGATCACATTCTTAATTCTGCGGCGAAGACCAATTATATGTCGGGCGGCCAGCTTGGGTGCCCGATTGTGTTTCGGGGTGCCAATGGCGCGGCTGCACGCGTGGGCGCACAGCATAGCCAGGATTTCGCGGCATGGTATGCGGCTATTCCGGGTCTGCGCGTGGTGATGCCCTATGCGGCGTCCGACGCTAAGGGTTTGTTGAAGCAGGCAATTCGCGATCCGAACCCGGTGATCTTCCTTGAGAATGAGATCATGTATGGGCAGTCTTTCGAGGTGCCCGATCTGCCGGATTTCACCATTCCGTTCGGCAAGGCGCGGATTTGGCGCGAAGGCACGGATGTGACCATTGTGTCGTTCAGCATTGGCATGAAGTATGCGCTGGAAGCCGCTGATTTGCTTGCAAAAGATGGCATTTCGGCTGAGGTGATTGATCTGCGCACCTTGCGTCCGATTGATTACGATACGGTGCTTGCATCGGTGCAGAAAACCAATCGTTGCGTGACGGTGGAAGAAGGCTTCCCAGTGGGGTCAATTGGCGATCATCTGGCCAGCACGATCATGCAGCGGGCGTTTGATTATCTCGACGCGCCTGTTGTGACCTGCACGGGCAAAGATGTGCCGATGCCTTACGCCGCCAACCTTGAAAAGCTGGCACTGGTGACGACCGCTGATGTGGTCGCCGCCGTCAAATCTGTTTGCTACCGTTAAGGAGGCGATGATGGCGATTGAGATTCTGATGCCCGCGCTTTCTCCGACGATGGAGGAAGGCACACTGGCGAAGTGGCTGGTGAAAGAGGGCGATGTGGTGAAATCCGGTCAGATTTTGGCCGAGATTGAAACCGACAAGGCGACGATGGAGTTTGAGGCGGTGGATGAAGGCGTGATTGGCCGGATTCTGGTGGCTGAGGGGACTTCTGGGGTGAAGGTGAACACTGCGATTGCGGTGTTGCTGGAGGATGGCGAAAGCGCGGATGCGGTTGTTGCTCCGGCAGCTTCAACCGCAGCGGCTCCGGCTGTTACGCCAGTTGCTGCTGCGGCTCCGGCTGTTACGCCAGTTGCTGCTGCGGCTCCGGCTGTTGCACCAGTTGCTGCTGCGGCTCCGAAAGCGGCGGGGGCTCGGGTGTTTGCCTCGCCTTTAGCGCGGCGTATTGCGGCGGAGAAGGGGTTGGATCTGGCCTCGGTTCAGGGGTCTGGGCCGCATGGGCGGATCGTACGGGCGGATGTTGAAGCGGCCAAAGTGGGTGCTGCACCTGCGCCCGTTGCGGTTGCGGCTGCACCTGTGGCGGAAGCGAAGGTGGCTGCTGCTCCGGCAATGGCGGCTGGGCCCTCAACCGAAACCGTGCTGAAAACCTATGCGGATCGGCCATTTACCGAAGTAAAGCTGGACGGGATGCGCAAGACGATTGCCGCGCGTCTGACCGAGGCCAAGCAAACCGTGCCGCATTTCTATCTGCGGCGTGATATCGAGTTGGATGCGCTGATGGCGTTCCGGGCCGAGTTGAACGCCAAGCTGGAATCGCGCGGTGTGAAGCTGTCGGTGAATGACTTTGTGATCAAGGCTTGCGCTTTGGCACTGCAACAGGTTCCCACGGCAAATGCGGTTTGGGCAGGCGACCGGGTGTTGCAGTTTAAGAAATCGGATGTCGCGGTGGCTGTGGCGATTGAGGGCGGGCTGTTTACGCCGGTGCTGCGCGATGCGGAAGCCAAGTCTTTGTCGGCCCTGTCGGCTGAGATGAAGGATCTGGCAAAACGCGCGCGGGATCGCAAGCTGGCCCCGGCTGAGTATCAGGGCGGCAGCTTTGCGATTTCGAACCTCGGGATGTTCGGCATTGATAACTTCGATGCGATCATCAACCCGCCACATGCCGCGATTTTGGCGGTGGGCGCGGGCGTGGCCAAGGCCATCGTCAAGAATGGCGCTGTGGTGGTGGGCACGGTGATGTCGGTGACATTGTCGGTGGATCACCGGGTGATTGACGGAGCGTTGGGCGCTTTGTTGGTCAATGCGATCAAGGACAATCTGGAGAACCCGCTGGCGATGCTGGCGTAAGGTCTGGAATAGAGAATGCCCGCCGAGAGTGATCTCGACGGGCTTTTTTTCACACGGTTCGCCTTGTGGCAGCGGGCGGGGTTTCACACCCCGCACCCCGTGGGATATTTATGAACAGATGAAACAATTTTAAATAAGTTTTAGGGGATTTGTGGCGTTAGAGTTCGCCGTTGATCAGCTGATCCATGGTGACCGAGGGCTGCGCGCAGCCTGCTTCGCCGATGACGCGGGCGGGAACACCTGCCACGGTCGTGTTGTGCGGCACATCATGCAGCACCACAGAACCGGCGGCGATGCGAGAGCAATGGCCGACATGGATATTGCCCAGCACCTTGGCCCCTGCCCCGATCATCACGCCATCGCCGATCTTGGGGTGGCGGTCACCGTCTTCTTTGCCAGTGCCACCCAAGGTGACGGAATGCAGCATCGAGACATTGTCGCCGACCACGGCGGTCTCACCAATGACGATGGAATGGGCGTGGTCGATCATGATGCCTTTGCCGATGCGGGCATTGGGGTGGATGTCGACGCCGAAGACTTCCGAGCCGCGCATCTGCACGAAATAGGCCATATCCTTGCGGCCATTCTGCCACAGCCAATGGCCGATGCGGTAGGCTTGGATCGCCTGATAGCCTTTGAAGAACAGGATCGGCTGGATGAAGCGCAGGCAGGCCGGGTCACGGTCAAACACCGCCGTCACATCAGCGCGGGCGGATTGGCCGAGTTCTGGGTCAGAGGAATAGGCCTCATCCGCGATTTCGCGCAGGATTTGCTCGGACATCTCGCCGGACGCCAGTTTCAGCGAGAAACGATAGGCCAGAGCGCGTTCCAGGCTGGGATGGTGCAACAAGCTGGAATGGATCAGGCCACCGAGCAGGGGTTCGGCCCGGACCATGTCGAAGGCTTCCTCGCGCACGCGGCGCCAAACGGGATCCAGAGGGCTGATTTTAGCGCTGGTTTCGGCCATGATATATCTCCTGCTGGCAGGGAGATTAACATATGGCGTTGGTTTGCAACAGGGCCAGGGCGGGAATATTCTAATTCGCCGCAGTGCCGCGCTTCGGGGTGGAACTGCGCTTGCGGCTGGCAAGTTGATTCGCGACCAAAGCGATCGCCGAGAGGAAGCTCTCGGAATGGATGGTGTTGTAGCGCGGGCCGGTCTCGGCCAGAGCCCGAGCCATCAGGCTGCCGTTGCCCCAAGTGGGATGCGCGCGCCCGAAGCGTTTGGCGTAGCGGTGCGCGGCATCGGCTTGATCGAGCAGTCGGGTGATCAGGGCGGCGGGATCGCTGCAGGCTGCGAGCAGACTTGCGGCCTCGAACAGATCGCCGGGAAGGCAGCGGCGCAAGTTAAAGTGCCGCTGTGATGGTTTGGAACGGGCCGTTGCCGTAGCGTTGCGAGATTTGGGCTATGGCGATGGTGACGGTTCCGCTGGCGCTGTCTGCGGTTTGCGTCGCTGGGGTGTAGCTGAAGCCGGGCGCGGAGCTGGTGGTTTCGCGCAGGGTGGTGGGGCCTTGGCTGATTTTGATGCTGTAACGCTCGGTGTCTTCGCCCAAGGGCACTTCCAGCGATTGCCAGGTGTCACCGTCGATGCGGGTGCGGCGTTGCCAAGTGATGTCGAGGTTGCCGCTGGTTTGATTGGTGGCTGACAGGTGTGATACCGCATAGGGCCGCAGGCCTGCGCCGTCAAAGCTTTCGGTCAGCAAGACGGTGGCGGTGCTGTCGTAACCCTTGTCGGCGGGGCCGAAGCGGTAAAAGCGCGGCAATCCGCGGGCTGACAGTGGCAAATTGATTTGTTGGACGGCATCGTTGAGCAGAACGAAGGTGCTGCCGATCGGCCAAGTGGCTGGCATCACGCCGTCGGTGCCCGCTTGGCCGCGCAAGCGCAAAGAAATGTCATAGGTTTTAGGTGCCACGAGGATGGCGCTGGCGAACTGGAATACCTCCCAGTTTTCCGGGCTGCCGTCGCCGATGGCGGCAACATTGGCACCTGAGAGCACGGAAAGCTCGCTGACCGAAGATAGTGCGCCGGATTCGACGCGCACGCGTAGGGTCGCACCGCGATCCCAGAGGCCGGGTTCGGCGGCGCTGAGGATTGTCTCGGTGGTGCCGATGATCGCGGGTTGAGTGAGCGTGGTGTTGAGACTGTAGCTGTCGTCTGAAATCGCGCTCCACACCGCGACATCACCGGGCCAAGGTGAGGCGGCAACGCAGACATGCGGGGCATATTCGATCTCGGTGCCTTTCAAAAGCGGCAGGTCGAGGAACAGCGCAAAGACCGGAACCGTGGCTTGGAATGGCACCCAACCGCGCGATGGCACAGAGATTTCGGCGGGCTCGTAGACGTTGGGATCGACGCGGACGGCTTCGATGGTTTGCAACTCGGACAACTCGGCGCGGTCGATGCGGTACAACTCGCCCGCGATGCTGACGGTGTCGCCGACGCCGACGGCAAGTTGAGATTTCGGCAAGGCAAAGCGGGCGGTGTCGCGCGAGACGCGGGTTTCGGCCATCCAACGTTCGGCGATCGCGGTGGCCTCGGATGCGGTCAGGGTAAGGGGAAGTTCGGATTGTGAAACCACATCGCCCGTGCGGTCGGGGAACGAGGCCGAGACGGTGGAGATGGCGAAATCAGTTTCCGCCTCGTTGAAGGTCAGGCGAATGTGTTCGGGGGTTTCAATGTCAGCACTGCGGGTGCGCTCAATACTGCCGTCGATCTCGGTCGAGATGGCGAGGGTTTCGCGTGCAAGGGTTTGGGCGTTCAGAGCTGTGCGGGACTGGAAGCGCAAGCTACCTTCGCGCTCGATCACGTCGGTTGGGAAGGCGAGGATCAGCGGTTGCAGTGCTGCGCGGGCCGAGGCCACGTCCGAAACCGCGTAGCCGCGCACGATGCCACGGGCTTGGCTTAGGTCAACTTCCTGCATCCCGGTCAGATCGCAAATATCGGCAATCACAGCGGCAAGCGGCTCGTTTGAGGCACGCCCGTTCAGCCAATGGCCCTTGTCGTAGTTTGGCGCATCCGACCACAGGGCTTTGTTGCCGGGAAAGACCGGGAACGGCCGTGCATCCCAAGCCCAAGCCAGAGAATTGGCGAAATCGAGCATTTGTCCGGTGTAAAGGAAGGCTTCGGGGTTGTTCTGCGGATCGGTCCAGTAGCTGTGCATCGCTTGGTAATAGGACAGTTGCAACAGGTCATCGCGCAGACCGTTGGAGTATTTCGGCAGCGCGGATTCCGACGATTTCGGGTCTAGGAACACATTGGGCTGGTTGGTGGCTTTGTCCACACCTGCGCAGCCGTATTCGGTGAAGCGGATGGGTTTTGAGCCCGCAATCCAGGCGGTTGGCGTCGCCGCACGCAGACCCGCAATGCGCTCGTGGTGCGAGCTTGACCACCAGCTGCGCAGATCTTTGTGGCGGTAGACCCAAGGCTCGCCATAAGCGCCATCGGTGATCAGCGTGCGGATTTGGGCGGCCTGATCGGCAGGGGTGGCGTAATACCATTCAAAGCCTTCGCCGCCCGCAATGTTGCTGCGCAGGTATTCGGTGTTGTGAATGTCACCCCAAGCGGCATCGAGATGGGCTTCGCCATCGCGCCAATCCGACAGCGGCATGTAATTGTCGATGCCGATGAAGTCGATGGCGGGGTCTGCCCAAAGCGGGTCGAGGTGGAAGTAGAGGTTATTAGCGGTATGATAGCCGAAATACTCGGACCAATCGGCGGCATAGGTGATCTTGGTGGTGGGGCCGAGGATGGCTTTCACCTCGGCGGCAAGTTGGCGCAGCGCGATGACGGTGGGGAAGCTGTCGCCCGCGCCGCGAATTTGGGTCAGGCTGCGCAACTCGGTGCCGATGCAGAACGCGGCAACCCCGCCTGCCGCTTTGCGCAGGTTGGCATAGTGCAGCACGAAGCGGCGATATGACCATTCACTGGGACCGGAATAGCTGACGGTCTCACCGGTGATGGTGAAATGTGCGGGGGCGATGGTGCCGAAGAACGCTGCCACCTCGGCAGCAGCTGTAGCGGTGCGGTCTGTGGTGCCGGATTGCCCCGGCGCGCGGTTCAGGGTGATGCGCCCCCGCCACGGCAGAACCGACTGCGAGGTCGCGGTGCTCCACGGATCGGGCAGAGTATTGCCTGGCAATTGATCCATCAAAATAAACGGGTAAAAGGTGACAGCCTTGCCCGCCACGTTCAACGCCTTGACGGCCTCGACCACCGATTGATCCGCAGGGGTGCCGCCGTAAACCGTAGCGCCGTCCAGCTTTGGCAGTTCCAGAGCCGCCGCCCGCGTCAGGCCGGAGACCTTCCACGGCATTGGTTGGCCATCATATTGCTTCTGTTCGACCTTCGGTTGCACAAGGCAAGTGCTGCAGCGCAGATCATTGCCAAACCACGCCACCACCAAAGAAACGCCGTTTGCATTGGGAAGTTCCTCGGTTAGCTGCTCAAGCGAGGCGGCAAAATCGGTCTTGCCGGTGGCAGAATTGACATTGGCCGACCGGTTGCTGCCTTTGCCGTAGGTGAAATGCACCGGGGTGGTGGCAAGGGCATATTCGCCGGTTCCGGGGATCAGGCAGACACCCGGGATGATCTTGGACAGGCCCGGATGCGCATCGGCAACAGGGCTTTGCGCGGCACGCACCACTTCGAACGAGAATTGCGGCACGCGGTTGCCGAACTTACCCAGATCGAGGTTCTCGATCACCACATAGGCGGTGCCGCGATAGCTGGGGGCGAGGCCTGCGCCTTCAACCGCCTCAATCTTCGGATCGGGCAGTTGCGCCTCATCGCCTTTGTAGACCCGCAGGTTCAGGCTTTCCGGCGCGATTTCATTGCCATCCGCCCACACCCGCCCGACACGGGTGATCTCGCCTTCGCATAGAGCAACTGCGAGGCTGACCGAATAGCTGAAACTATTGCTGGAGGGTTTCGGGGTGCCCTTGCCGCCGCCCGAACGCACGACATTTTCCTGAAATCGGCTGGCCCAGATCACTTGACCCGACACCCGCACCCTGCCCCAGATACGCGGAACGGCCGCACCCTCGCTTGCCCCCATCACCCGAAAGCGGTCCATCCTGCCGACATCGACGGCCTCGGAGCCCGCGCCCAGCAGTTTCTGGTCGATCACCCGCCCCACCGTGGCCCCAATGGCGCGCCCGATCACGGCACCCGACAGGCCGAGCACGGTGCCGCCAAAACCTGCGCCCAGCGAGGCACCAACGGCAGAGAGAAGGATCGTGGCCATGTTCAGGCTCCTAAAGGAAATTCAAATCGCGCGGCAATCTTGCGCCGCCATGGATCGCTGAGCGCCGTTTCGATGACGCCGTGACCGGTGTAGGCATGGATGAAACTGGCGGTTGGCCCGATATGCGCCGTGATGCCAAGGTGCTTGGCGACAGCATCCGAGCGCATCCGAAACAGCAAAACATCGCCGGGGGCTTCATCTGAGCTGTCTTTCTGGACCAGCCAGCGCCGGGCCGCCGCCATCAGGTCTTCGCGGCCTGAAGGTTCCGACCAGTCCTGCGAATAGGCCGGGATGCTTTCCGGCTCGGCGCAAATAACCTCACGCCACACCCCCCGGATCAAACCCAGACAATCCGCGCCCGCCGCTTTCACGCTGGCCTGATGCAGATAGGGCGTGCCGATCCATGTCCGTGCCGTGCTGACGATCAGCGCAGGGGTCATCGCCCTAGACTCCCGCCGTCATTGGCGCGGCTGCTGACCGGATAAGACGCAAGCCAATCCTCGCCCGGAATATGCGGAAAGCCACGAAAATTGGCGAAGTTGGCGAATTTCGCGCGGCAGGTGGTGGACATCCGGTCACAGCCCACCTCAAGCCGCACCTGATCGCCAATAGCGATTTGCGCACCCAGATCGTGCCACAGATCAACGATGCGTTGCATGCCTGACACCCGATCAAACTTGATCGCCCCCACCAACCCCGCAGCGGCACCCGAAATCACAACAAAGCGCCCGCGTTCAAACCAGTGATCTGCGAAAGCGCCAAGCCCCGTGAAGATCACACGGTTCAGCGCATCAAAGCCCGCAATGCTGGTCGCAGCAAAATTCCCCGGCGCTGCCAGATCAACCTTGCAACGCGCGTCACCCAGCACCGCCGTGCAGGTGCGCTGAAAAATCCGCCCCTGCGGTTGGTTCAAACGGTCGGTCAACCCGCGCAATTCGGCCTTGAACGCCCCACCTGCACGGGAAATCTCGCCCAGATTGCCGCGAAACTGCTCAATCCGTTGGGCAGGATCGGCCCAATTCACCAACCAAGTCCGCACTTCCGCGCCATCAAAACGGCCTGCAATCAGATCGGTTTCCTCAACCGCCGCATCCGACAACGCACCGACGGTTTCCGAGTTATCAACCGACAGCCCCGTGGTCTGCTGCAAAGTGCGCGCGGTCATCCCGGAACTGGCTTTGAACAGATGGCCGTCAAAGCCGAGATCAAGGTCATGGTCGGTGAAACCAAACTGCACACCATCGCGGCGCAGAACCAGCCACGTCCGGCACACCGTCGTGACGCCCTGCCCCAGATGATCGAGCAACGCCTGCCGCGCGGTCATACCCGCACCTCGACAATCGGCACGTTCGGCACGTCGCCCGCGCGGAACGAGGCCACCGAGGCTTTGATCACATCGGCATCAAACCGCACCGGCACGTCAAACTCATAGCCCGCCGTGATCAACGCCCCGATATCAGGCGGGCTGATGAAAGTAACGATCGCGGTCGCCGCATTGACGCTGAACTCCAGTCCCTCTACTTTCGGATCATTGGCAATCGCCACTATCATCGTGCCTGCCACGGGTTTCGCAATCGGGCGCACATAGCTGGCGGTCCCCGAAAGATAGGTCTTATTCAACGCAAACGTCAGCGTTACCCCATCACCAATCCCTATCAACTGATCGGTTTCAGCAATCACCCCATTCGCACCACACGACTTATAATCCGACCAATCTTTCCAGCGAAACGCATGCAACCGCGCGCGGCGCGCCTCAAAAAACGCCAGCAACGTATCCACATCCTCCAGACTGCGCAGCCCAAACCCCGCGTCATAGCGCCGCCGAGAATGCTCCCACGGCGTATTGCGTTCCTCAAAACCATTGGCGAGGGTGACAATCTCGGTCAGCCGCTCTGGCCCGCCTTGCGAGCCAAAGCTGACGCTCGCTGGAAATCTGATGTCGTGAAATGCCATATTCTATCCTCACCGATTGCGTTGGCCGCGCGACAGCATGCGCTGTGCTTGTGCGGCGATCTGGCTCTGGCTGCGCTGAAAGCCCTGCACATCCGGCGTGGTGATGTTCATCACCACCGTCACCGCCCGCCCGCCCGCGCTTTGCACCCCAAGCCGCCCATCCGCGCCGCGCGCCAAAGGCATGATCGCCTCCGGCCCCGCCTCGCCCATCAACCCCTGCCCGCCGCGCATCGCAAACGGCGTGGCTTGGGCAACGACGCCGCCCTTGGCGAACGGCATCACCCGGCCTTGGGCGAAACTACCGCCCTTCTCGAACGGCATCATCCCGCCCAACAGCCCGCTCAGCCCCGAGGCTATCGCCCCGCCCAAAGCGTTCTGCACAGGCTTCATCGCGATACCGTAAACCGTGTCGGCCAAAGATTTCGCCACCGATTTCAAAGCGTCCGACAGCTTGGCCCCATCAAACACCAGCCCGTCAAAGGCGCGGCGCAACCCGCCGCCAATGCCGCTCGACAGCACGTTCACCTCGCGCCCGGTGAACATCATGGTTTCCCGCATCCGCGACAGCTCACCCTCAAACGCGCCGACCATGCCGGTGGTGCCGGAAAGCGTGGCCTCAAGTGCCGCTATCTGGTCCTGCAACTCCTCTACCGTCGCCATCGCCCGCCCCTTTTGTGAAATCTGGATAAGCGGCGGCCAATTCTTCCAGCCGCGCCCGAGTCAGGGGCGGCGTCGCTGCCTCCGCCCCCAGCATGATCCTTAACTCGACGGGCGACAGCGCCCAGAACACCGCAGGCGTCAGCCGCAACTCGCCCATCCCGGCCCGCATCAACCCCGGCCAATCTATCCCGTTAGTCGGGACGATTTTCATGCGTCCCCAGGCAAAGCAAACGCCCGTGCCAGCAGTTCCGCCGCAGCCCGTGCCGCCTCGACCGGGCCACCGCCAATTTCCACCGTGCGCAGATGCTCTGCCGTGCCCTGCCAACCGCCACCGCGCAAGCCAGCCACGATCAGCGCCAGCACGTCACGCGTGGAAACCTTGCCAGACTCAAACCGCTCTACCATCTCAACCAGCGATCCGGCCTGCAAAGCGCCTTCCAACTCGGCCAATGCGCCCAAGGTCAGCTTGGCGACATGCGCCACGCCATCCAGCACAATCGCCACCTCACCTGCAAAAGCGTTCGCCATCACAGCGCCGTAAAGGTCAAAGCCCCGGCCGAGGCGAGCGTCATCTCATAGGTCGCCTCACCATTATGGCTGCCGGCATATTCAATCGCGGTGATCTGGAACGCGCCTTGCACCACGCCAAAGCTGGGGATCACCACTTGAAACAGCGGCATCTCGGCATCAAAGAAAATCTGCCGCGCCCGTGCATCGGTCGTCGCATCGCGGAACACCCCCGAGCCCGAGATTGAAGCCGTCTTCACCCCCGCCCCCGCCAGCAATTCACGCCACCCACCCGCACTTTCAAGGCTGGTCACATCGACGGTTTCCGCATTGAAACTGATCCGCGTCGCCCGCAGCCCCGCCACCGTCACAAAGCTGCCATCGCCCACCATATCGACCTTGATCAGCAGGTCTTTGCCATTCTGCACTGCCATAACCATCTCCTATTGCCGCCCCAAAGGGCCAAAATGTCAAAGCTCGATCCGCGCCCGGAACGTCATATCAATCCGTCGCGTATCGCCCGCCTCCAGCCGCCGCGCAGAGGCCCGCAGGAACTGAATCGACACCAGCCGCCCGGTGGTCAGCGTCAAAGCCGCACCAACCAGCGCAGCCGACACCGCCCCCGCCACCTGCTTTGCGGTCAAAAACCCACTGGCATCGCTGATCACCGCAATCTCGAAACGATGCTCCGCGCCGCCGCCTGACTTGTCAGACTGATCAATAACCTGCTCTGGCCCGATCAACACAAACGTCCCCGGCGCCGTTCCCGCAGGCATCGCATCAACGATGCTGACGCCGCTTAATCCCGCAAACCCCGCCAGCCGCGCAAAGACTGCCGACTGTAACGCCGCCGCTGCCTGATAGCTCATGTTGGGGTCTCCTCACGCGCGAAACAGGTCAGATATTGCGCGTCCTGATCATGCTCGGTCACAGCCAGAATGGTGAACACACGGGTGCCGTCGCGCAGCCGCTGCTCGGGCTTCGGTCGCCGCAGATTGCCCACAGGCGCACCACGCACGGTGATCTTGTAGGGAACCTGTGCCAAAACCACCTCGACCCCCGCCATCTCGCGCCCCGATCCGGGCTGAACTTCGCCCCACAACGTCCCCAACACCACCCAACCCCGCGCAAACCCGCCCGCGCCATCGGCGACATTCTGCGGCGCTTCCAGCACCAGCTTGCGCGAAAGCCGCACCCCGCTCATGCCGCCCCCCGCCCAAAACCCGCACCGTCCGCCAGCGCTCGATCAGCGCCTGCACCACCAGCGGCAACCCCGCCACGCGCTGCCCCAGATCATGCCGGTTCTCGTAAAACTCGGATGCCAGCAGCAGCACCGCCTGCGCCAGATCGACCGGCACCGATCCCCAAGCCGCGCCAAACCCTGCGTCAAACACCACCTCGGCCCGGCCATCCGTCGGCACGTTCGGCAACAACACCCCCGCCGCGATCAGCTTGGGGCGATGGGTGTCCTGCACCAGACGGTAGCGATCCACCGCCACCACCGAAGACCCGCCATTCACATCCACCAGCGTCACCGAGATCAGCGCGCTGACCGGAGCCACCGGCAAAGCCTGCTCGCCGCGCGCCCGCCAATCTTCCAGCGTCAACCGGAACCGCCGCGCCAGCAAAACCTTGCCAATCCGCCCCTCGATCACCGCCATCGCCGCGCGCAGATAGCCCTCAATCAGCCCATCCTGCATGCCATCATCGGCAAACCCCGACCCCAGCCGCAAATGATCCTTCAACGCCTGCACCGGCAAAGACCCCGCCAGCACGCTGGTGATTTCCGTCAACATCATCGCCCCAATCCCTTGCCAACGGCCCCAAAACCCGGCCCCCATAGGGACCGGGCAATCGCTAAACCCTTAGGAAACCGCGATTTTCAGAAGTTTGATCGCCGCAAAATCGGTGACATCGCCACCAACACGCTTGCTTGCATAGAACAGCACGTTCGGCTTGGCCGAGAACGGGTCGCTCAAAATCCGCAAGTCAGGCCGCTCGGCAATCGTGTAAGCCAATTTGAAATCGCCGAACGCAATCGCATAGGCGTTCGCCGCAATATCCGGCATGTCCTCGCAGATCAGCACCGGATAACCCATCAGCCGCGACGGATCGGCAGCAGCCAGACCGTCCGACCACATGAAGCGGCCATCGGCATCCTTCATCTTGCGCACCGCCCCTGCGGTTTTCGAGTTCATGATGAAACTCGCATTCGCCCGGTAGTCAGCGGTCAGCGCATAGACCAGACTGATGATGCAATCGACCGAGTTGGTCGGCGCGAAATCCGCCGCAGCGCCGGTGGGGATGTAACCCAAGTTGCCCCAAGTCCAGGACGCATTGGCGACCTTGGTCGGCAGCAAAATCCCCTTCGGCTGATCGACGCCGGTGCCATTGATAAACGCCGAAGCCTCAGCGCGGATGAACCGAGTCGCAATCTTGCCAGCCAGCCAGCCCTCAACATCAAACGCGCTGTCATCCAGCAAGCGCTGCGAAGCTTTCGGCATCGCCGACAGCTCATGCAGCTTGATCGAGATGCGCTCAATGGTCGGGGTCGCCGTCTCCGCCGTCGCAGCCACCTCAGTCGCCCAACCGGAACCAACTTCGGAACGGTCAATCAACACGTCAAACGAGGTCGCATCAATCTGCACCACATTAGCAATCGCCCGCAGGCTAGACGTGGACACCAGCATCGAGCGGATAGAATCCGCCGTTTGCGGGTCCAACAGATAGCCACCATCGGCAGCCACGGCGCTCGACATCGCCTTGCCTTCCAGCACAAGGCCGCGCAGGCCGTCATCATCACCCGAGCGCAGATAGGCACCGAACGCCTTCTTGTGCGGCACGTCCAACTCGGCATAGGCCGACAAAGCGGGGCGGGCATAGGTCATTTGTTTGCGATCCAGCATGGTCAATCTTTCGTCCTGTTGTTGAAGTGATTGTTTCACATCGTCCTGAAAGCCTTTGAATGCGTTCAGAAACCCAGCCATAGCGGTTTTCACTTCCGCGCCCGGATATGCAGTCTCGCTTTGGGCGGCAGGCATAGCCCCACCGGCCCGAGCCTTTGTCTCGGTCATCTTGGTTTCCCCATTCTGTTTGTAAGGGTGTGTGGTGAAAAGCGGCTAGCTGCGCGCGCTCAGGGATTGGCGCGCATCATCAAAAAGCTGCACCATGCTGCGCCAGGTATCGACATCTTGGCTTTCGCCCTTTGCCGAAACCCGCGCCTCGGGAAGCATCGGGAAGGTCACAAGCGAGACTTCCCACAGCTCCAGCTCGGACAAAAGCCGCTGGCCTTTGCCATCGCGTTCCGCTCTGACGGTGCGGTAGCCGATCGACAATCCGTCAATCGCCCCCGCCGCCAGCAGGGCCACCGCCTCGCGGCCCTTATCAACTTCCGGCAGGATGCGGCCCTTGACCCAAAGGCCCACCGCATCCTCGCGCACCTCGTCCCAGACCCCAATCGGCTGGGTCGGATCATGCTGCCACAACATTTTCACCGCACGGCCTTGGCCGATCAGCCGTGCAAGACTGGCCGCATAAGCCCCCTTCTGCACCACATCGCCGCCCTGATCGCGTTTGCCAAACAGGCTGGCGTAGCCTTCAACCCGGCTGCCATCCGTCACCACCAGCCGCGTCTCAGCCTGCTGAAACTTGCACTCCGGTGCGCCCTGCATTTTCCAATTCATCGCATCCCCCTCATTTCGTCGCCGCCTGCATCACAGCCTCGGCCATCTGGGCCAGCAAGAACGCCGCGACCCCATAAACCCCGACCCAAATCCGCTTCTCCAGCCGCTCCAGCACCGCATCAATCTGGCCCAAGCGATAATCGAGCGCCGCCCAACGCTCCTCGGCCACACGCTCATTCGCCTCAATCCGCGCGGCTGCGGCATCGAAACTGTCATAAAGATAACGCGAGCCGTCAGACGGTTTGCGCGGCGGCGTCATTCGCCCTCCTGCATGCGCGGCAGACCCAGCAGGATGCGCTTTTCCACTTCGGTCAGGAAAGCCGCAGCCCCCACCCGCGCCCACAGTTGATCACGTTCAACCGCCAGCGCCGGGATCTGATCCAGATCAGGCCGCAATTCCACCAACTCCCCGGTAAACGTCGACAGCCAATGCGAAATCCCCGCCGTCACCCGCGCGACCAGTGGCAGCACCGTCAGCCGGTAAAACGCCCGGTTCGCCTCCTGATAATTCGAATAAGTCGCATCCCCCGGTATCCCCATCAGCATCGGCGGCACCCCGAAAGCCGTGGCAATCTCGCGCCCCGCCGCTTCTTTGGTCTGCTGGAACTCCATATCCGAGGGCGAGAACCCCATCGGTTTCCAATCAAGCCCGCCCTCCAGCAACATCGGCCGCCCCGCATTGCGCGCGCCCTGATGGTGCATCTCCATTTCACTCACGAGACGATCATACTGATCGGTGGAAAGCTGCGCCTGCCCATCCGCGCCCTTGTAAACAATCGCCCCCGAAGGCCGCGCCGCGTTATCCAACAGCGCCTTTGACCAGGCTGACGCCGAGGTATGCACATCAATCGCCACCGCCGCCGCCTGCAACGGGCTGAAACCATAGTGATCATCCGACGGATGAAAAGTCTTGATATGGCAGATCGGTTGCAGCTCTGGCGTCATCGCAAAACGGTGCGTTCGCCCGCCCACCGAATAATCATATGCCACCGGCCAACCATCGGCGCCAGGTATCAGCGACATCCGATCCGAGCGCAGCACATGCAACTCACCGGGCACTGAACCCGCCCCCGGCACCGCCTCGATATAAGCGTTCCCCGACAGCAGCAGATGCCCATACACCGCTTCCAGAAACTCCGCCCGCCCCTGCGCCCCATTCGGGCGGCGGATCAGATCCAGCACCGGATGGCTGTCATAGCGACGCGTATCATCCTGCAAAACCAACGGCAGTGCCGAGGCCGCTTCCGAGATCAGCTTGACCGCGCGAAACCCCATCGGATTACCCTGAAACCCGGCCTTCGCCAGCGAAACCAAATCCCGCGGGCTCCACGCCACCCGGCCCGAGCCACCCCAAGCCACCACGCGTCCGGTGGCCGAGGCCTTCTTTTCCGGCACCACCTTAGGCGCGCGCTTCAGAAAATCGAACACCATGCGTCAAAGCTCCTATCTTCCCGACCCCAACCAACCCGTCGGATCGCGCTTGTCTGAAGGCAGTTCTAAATCGGAAAGGTTTAAGTAACCCCAACCCAGCGCGCGCTACCCCGAACGCCCCGCAACACCCCACCGCCGCCGCCCCTGACCCGACCCGGGGCCGCAACCCGCCGCAACCCATAAGACCCCGGATCATGTCCGGGGCGGCGCAGAGAATGACCGAAGCGACAGCGCTAAATCCCGCGCACCTGCGGCCGCCGATACGTCTCGGCCGGCTCCACAATCAAATCCGTCAGCGCCCAGACCAACGCATCCACCCGGTCAGGCGAGCCTTTGCCGACATAGCCATGCCGCGTCATCTGCAACATCTGCGCCTCCAAAGCCGCCAACCCCCGCACATGCGAAACCCGGCCCTGTTCGTATAAAGCCGAAACCGGCTCCGCCCGCGCCGTCTTGCCTTTCGACGCCCGCACCGCCCGATACGGCACCAAAGGGTCAACCTGCCGGATCACCTTTTCCACCAGATCGCCGCCCTGGTTGACTTCCGCCACCAAGCGATCCGCACCAAACCGATCCATCGCCGCAATCGCAGCCCGTGCCCATTGGTCAGGCGAGGCCCCCTTCACCGAGCAATCCGCCAACACCACCGCCTGCCAATCCTGCGTCGGCCCTTCCGTGATCGCGCCCACCACGACAATGCCACATTCATCCGACTTGCCGTGGCCCGTCACCGGCGGGTCCACCGCCACGACAATCCGCTGCAAACGCGGAACTTCCGAAATCCGCCCCGCCTCCAACATTGCCGTCGTCCACAACGCCCCCTCGGCATCCTCGATCAACAACCCGTCCAACTCCTGCGCGCCTTTCGTGGTGCCCGCATAGCGCACCCGCACCTCCTCAAGGAACGAGGCCGCCAGATACGCCCGGTTCGCCTCGGTCGGCGCATGGGTCATCACGGTTGAGGGGTTTTTCAGAATGTCCTTCAACACGCCGACATTCTGCGGCGTCGTCGTCACGACCTGCCGCGGGTTCTCGCCCAAACGCAGTCCAAACTGCAACTGATCCCAAGCATCCTCGGCTTTCGGCCATTTCGCCAACTCGTCCACCCAAGCCGCATCAAACTGCGGCCCGCGCAACGAGTTTGGATCATGCGCTGAAAACACCTGCGCAATCGCGCCATTCGGCCAGACCAGTTGCTTTTTCGTCGCCTGCCATTCCGGCCGCCGATCAGGCGGCGAGCAAGCCAAAATCCCGCTCTCGCCCTCGATCATCACCGCAATCACCTGATCCACGGTTTCGCCCACCAGCGCCACCCGACGCGACCGGCCCGAATCCGTGGGCCCCGCCCCTTCGACTTCCGCCCGCACCCACTCCGACCCGGCACGGGTTTTCCCCGCGCCACGCCCGCCCATGATCACCCAGGTTTTCCCCGCGCCCGCAGGCGGCAACTGATGCGGCAAAGCCCAGAATTCAAACATCCACGGCAGTGCCAGCAATGCGTTCTCGCTCAAACCATCGAGAAATTCCTCAACTTCCAGCGGCGTCGCGGAGGCAAGCCAATCGGCCCCCGATCTCATCGCGTGCGGCGTGTAAATCGAGGGTGCCGGTTCCGACAGCCCCGGCAACTTGTTTGCGAAGTTTTTCAACGCGTCCCCTTTCTGTATGGACCAAATCCAACGCCAGCTTCAAATCGCGCACCGTTTGTGGTGTCGCCTTAGAGGCCTCAAACTCGCCCGCCTTCAGCGCGTTCACCGCGCGCAGCAAATCCGAGATCGTGGATTGATAAAGTTGCTCTGCGCCCGCCAGCAGATCGCTTGGCGGCTGTTCTCCGAGGGAGAAATTTATGGTCATGCTCGTTTTGCCCGCCTCTCATGCTGCCACCGCATGCGAAAAATGAAAAAACGGCCCAAAGGGTTGCCCCCTTGGCCGTTCAGACACTTCATCCAGCATGTCAAAATCTATAGATCAGAGCGGGCGCAGAGTCAAGTTAAACCATTTTATATCAAACGCTTACAGAACTTTCGCTTTACCATCCGTTAACTTTCGGCATGCGCAGAGCCGCCAAAATCGGGACGCCAAAGCTGCATAAATCGCGGCCTCCAACACGTCGCGCCCCTCACTTCGCAGCCAAACCACAACATCTTGTTCAAAACGCCACAAAATTGCCCTGAAATCACAAGTCTTTCCCCGCTGGGAAAGCACTTTGCCTTCGCAGAAAACCCAATTTGCTGTCGGTGAAATACTCCCGCCGCAGGCTCTTGGCCACCCGACGCAACACTACCTCTGCATCGGCACCGCTGCCGCAAACGGCTCAGCACTGACAATCCGCTGCTGTGCGATCAGCCAGGAATACGGCAGCGACAGCACCACCTCATCCCCCGCCTTGATCGCATTGGCCTCAACCTGCGGATCAACCTCGGCATACCCCACTGAAAACACGATGGAGGTGATCTTGTCCACCGCAGCCAGTGGCGGTGCGCCGCCATAAGGCAAATCCTGATCCAACCGCCCTGCCAGCAACACCCTGCCCTCCAACACCCCGCCCGCAGCCAAAACCCGCGCATAGGCGACTTCCGGGCTTTCCACCTTCTCACCGCTGGGCACTTGCGGCACAAATTTCGCCACCCGGAACACCCCATCGCCCTCCAGCCAATGCCAGGCATAATCTGGGTCCACCGTGCGAAACCCGGTCACCGTTGTCCGATACAGCCGATCAAACACATAGACCGCAGCTACCCCACCGTTGCTCACCCGGTAGTGCCCGACCACCCCCGAGTCCGCCGTCTCCCACATCACGCTGACACTGATATCGCCGTCGCTTACCACACCCATCACCTGCTCCTGTGCCTCGGCACCCATTGTCATGATCAGTCCAATCGGTGCCAGCCCAATCATCAAGGCCAGCCCGCGCATCTAGTAAGCCGTCCGGGGCGGTTGGCCCAGTTCCGAGCGGATCTTGTTCTCGGTATGCGGGTTGTTCTGATAGGGCGGCAGGCCCACCGCCGCCAACTCATCATTCTCCACCCCGCCGGTCTTATTGCCACTCCAGCCGCCGTTCTGCGCCTGCTCGCAATGCACCAACTCATGCCCCAGCCCCACCGCAGGCGGCCGCGTCATATAGGGCTTCGATCCGTCACCGATCTGGGTTTTATCCGGGTTATAGTTCAGCGTGCTGCCCGACCCCGTCCCCGGCGTGCCATCCGGCTTCAAATTCGCCCCCGGCCCGGTGCCGTTGACGCTGTTGCCCCCCGTCGTCGCCACGATCTTCACCGGCCCCTTGCCCGGCGCGTTCAGGCTGTTCAACAGGTCATGCCCGGTCGGTGTGCAATCCAGCCGCTTCAAATCCAGCACCACCGCATCCCGATAGGCTTTGGTCCCCACGATGGTGATGTTGGGTCCGACATGGGTGACGGTGGTGCCATCGGGCAGCACCTCCTCCCAGATATTCAGCGCGCCGGGTTCACCCGGAGCAGGCGTGGCCACGATGCCGATCAGCACGGTGGGCAGGCCGAGGATGATCGCACCCCCCTTCATCGTCGGGTCGAACTGGCGGGCGGCGGGGAGTTTGCCGATCAACACGGTGGGCGAGCCAAAAGCAATAGGATCGACCGACGGGATCGGCACCAAGGCGGGGATGAGGCAGGCACACAGGTCGGTCATCCGGGCGGCGGGGAGGCCGCCCACCAGAACGGTGATCATCGCGGGCGGGATGATCGGGAACGGCGCCCCCAGACACATCGGGCAGGTGTGCATGTCCGTGATACGGGCTGCGGGAAATCCGACCATGGCAAAGCCTTTGAGAATACAATGCAGAAAGGCTAGGCCCCCGCCCGCGATGTGTCAAGAAATCGCTGGGGTTGCGAGGGGTTCCGGGGCCGGTCCCAACTCGGGACCTTTTTTATGTGTTTGATATCAAGGGGATGGGGTGGTGACGTTAAGGGATTTTTAAGGTTTGGGGTGTAGATCACAACTCGAAAGGCCGTCGCAATCTTAAATCATTGCACTGTTTCTGGCATTGCTGGGGGACTTATCAGTTCATCCTCTACCAATCTTGCATATGCAACCCGAATGGCATCTTCGGAAAATGAATTTCGCTTGGTCTCGCTCCACGACTGTAGTGCCTCAACAATCCGATCCACAGGATAATGGTTCTCGTGAACAGCCAGCCAATGGACTGAGGACAGTAGTTCTAGTCCATATGGATTTTCGTAGCCTTGGATAAGCCTATCCAAACGCTCGATAATTACATCACTCTCGACGGATTGTTTGGATAAAAACTCATCCGCAGCAGCATACCCCGCCGGAGTCACATGCGCCTGACGATTTCCCGTCGCAAAACCGCTGATCATTTTGTTCTTCTCTAGAGTAACATAGGCCTTTCGAAGGGCTTCCGAGTAAGGTCCATGCAGATCACGGGAAAACTCAAGATTCAGCTTCACGCCAAGCATTTGCAAAAAATATGCAATTTTCTGCAAGGAAATCCGATCGAATGCGCCACTGAAATAGGTTTCCATATCCCCAAGAGCTTTCAGAAGAACAGCACGCCCATATGTCATAGGCAGCGCAGCGTTGACATATTCGGGCTCATCAACGGCATCTTTGGGCGGGAATACTACAATCTTCACGCCATCCAGTTGCGAAAGTTTCGCCGTGATCAGTTCGCGCACATCAGCCCAATCTAAGCCACCATTGCCGCAACCTAGTGGCGGCAATGCGACCGATTTGATGCCATGCTGGCGGATGGCATCGACAAAAGCATCAAGACCCTCCGAAACAAAGGAAAGCTTGGATTTGCCACGCCAGTGATCCTTCGTGGGGAAGTTGATGATGTATCTTGGGCCATCGGCGGTGAATAGCCGACGAGTATCGAAAACAAACATCTTTCCCGGACGCAGTCCTTGGGCATCACACAGCTTTTTGTATGCGCGATAATTTTCGGGCCAGCGTTTTTTCACTTCAAGCGCCACACCCTTACCCATCACGCCAACGCAGTTGACCGTGTTAACCAAAGCCTCGACTGGCTCTGAAAACATATCTCCATTTTTGAATACTAAGGTCATCCGAAGTAACAACCGCGCTTTACATGGATTGGGATGTTCCACGCCGAAGCGTGCATCATCTGCCTTAGCTTATCCGCGACTTAGTCCGTCTTGGCAATGATACAGTCGATCAAACCCAACGGAACTGCATCCCGCACCAGAAACTCTGCCATCCGCTTTTGGCTGCGAGTCTGGCGTGCTGGCGGAGTTGCTGCGTTCATGAAGTATTTGCAGACGCCGCCATAACCCACTTCAGGTATCTTCGCGGCAAGCGGTACTTCATCAAAAACATCCCAATGGACATGATTTTCAAGCCGCGAAAGGTCAGTTTCCAGCTTCGGCATCGGTGCAAGCGAGTTGAGTGCATAATCGCTGAAACAACATGTGAGCCCTGCTTATTCGCAGCTGTGTGGTCTTGCCACCAGAAAAACTCTGTCATCCTCGGTAGCTTTACCGAGCGGAGTTCCATCGGGTGCCGTCAACGATACATTTCCGAAATAGATCGCATAGGTAAATGCCGTGATCGGTGAAAAGTAAAATGGCACATAGTCATTCACGACACCGCCGCAAGGCATTGGAAACGCCTGTGTTCCCCGTCGATCAACGATTTCCTGATATGACGCTTGATGGCAGGGCTGTCGGACTGCGTGATTTTTCGCGCGCACCTCACACCATCCAACAAGAACGTAGCTATGTCTGCCAGATACACCTGACGAAAGATAAACCGCTCAGGCAAACCGTCCCCCTACTCCTGCACCCCAACCGCCGCTTCTTCGCCCTTTGCGGCCTCTATCGCGCGCCATTTGGTGACGTTTTCGTTGTGCTGCGCCAGTGTCTCGGCGAAGGCATGGCCACCAGAACCATCCGCCACGAAATACAAATACGGCGTGGTGTCGGGGTTCAGGGCGGCCTCGATGCTCAGGCGGCCCGGGTTGGCGATCGGGGTCGGCGGCAGGCCGTCGATGACATAGGTGTTCCACGGGGTTTCGCGTTTCAGCTCGGATTGGCGCAGGCCACGGCCCAAGACGCCCTCGCCTTTGGTCACGCCATAGATCACCGTCGGGTCGGTTTGCAGCTTCATGCCCTTGGCCAGACGGTTGATGAACACCGAAGCCACCTGTTTACGCTCCTCGGGGATGCCGGTTTCTTTCTCGACAATCGAGGCCATCACCAGGGCTTCTTCCGGGGTCTTATAGGGCAGACCTTCGGCGCGGGTGGCCCAGAGTTCAGCCAGGGTTTTGGCTTGGCGGGCCTCCATATCGGCGACCAAAGTGGCGCGGTCAAAGCCCTTTTCAACCTCATAACTGTCGGGCGAGAGCGTGCCTTCGGGCGGCAGTTTGTCGATGGCGCCCTCAAGGAAATCGGCGCGTTTCAGGGCATCGACGACCTGCCATGAGGTCACACCCTCGGCCAAGGTAATGCGCCAGCGGATGTCGGGGGCCTGTGCTGCGTCGAGATAGGCGGTGGGGGCGGCATCCTTGGCGGGGTCGAATTTGGCGACCTCGACATAGCGGTTGGTGGCGGGGTCAAGCTCGCGCAGGATCACTTCGGCGGTGGCGACCGAGATGCGGAAGTTGACTTCGCGGCCACAGGTGGATTGGCCGCCTGCGGTGAGGGCAGTAAGGACTTCGCCCATGGAGGATTGCGGTTGCAGCAGATAAGAGCCGAATTTCAGATCTTTAGCCGCCTGCGAATAGTCGGCACCGATGCGGAAGATGCGGGCATCTGATACAGCTCCCTCGGCTTCAAGACCCCGGCTGACTTGCGACAGGCTGGCACCTTTATCGACCTTAAAGCAGATGGCTTGCGCCAGCGGCCCCGGCCCGGTGAAGGCTTGCCGCCCCCAAGCGATCAGGCCGAAGGCGAGGATCAGCACCACGATGAATAAGGTCAGCGCGTTGGAGGCGATAGAGCGCCACATCAGTTGGCGACCTTGCCGATGATCAAGCTGGCGTTGGTGCCGCCGAAGCCGAAGGAGTTGGAGAGGGCGATGTTGATGGTGCGTTTAACGGCGTGGTTCGGGGCGAGGTCAAGTTTTGAGGCGACGGCGGGGGTGTCGAGATTGATGGTGGGGGGTGCTACCTGATCGCGGATGGCGAGGACGCAGAAGATGGCTTCCACCGCGCCAGCAGCACCGAGAAGGTGCCCGATGGAGGATTTGGTCGAGGACATCGTGGCTTTGTTGGCCGCATCGCCCATCATGCGTTCGACTGCGCCCAACTCAATGGTGTCGGCCATGGTCGAGGTGCCGTGGGCGTTGATGTAGTCGATGGCGGAGGGGTCCAAGTTGGCCCGCTTCAGCGCCATTTTCATGCTGCGGAAGCCGCCTTCGCCGTCTTCCGAGGGGGCGGTGATGTGGTGGGCGTCGCCGGACATACCGTAGCCGAGGACTTCGGCGTAGATTTTGGCACCGCGGGCTTTGGCGTGTTGGTATTCCTCCAGCACCACCACGCCTGCGCCTTCGCCCATCACAAAGCCGTCGCGGTCGGCGTCATAGGGGCGGCTGGCTTTGGTCGGGTCGTCGGCGCGTTTGGTGGACAGGGCTTTGCAGGCGTTGAAGCCCGCGATGCCGATCTCGGAAATCGGCGCTTCGGCACCACCTGCCAGCATCACATCGGCGTCGCCCCATTGGATCAGTCGGGCGGCGTCACCGATGGCGTGCGCGCCAGTGGAACAGGCCGTTACAACCGCATGGTTCGGGCCTTTGAAACCGAAGCGGATGGAGACTTGGCCGGAGATCAGGTTGATCAGCGCGCCGGGGATGAAGAACGGCGAGACGCGGCGGGCGCCTTTTTCTTTGATCAAGACCGCGGTTTCAGCGATTGAGGTCAGCCCGCCGATGCCAGAGCCGATCATCACGCCGGTGCGTTCGCGGTCTTCATCGGTCACGGGTTCCCATCCGGAATCCCGCACCGCTTGCACGGCGGCGGTCATGCCATAGAGGATGAAATCATCGACCTTACGGCGGTCTTTCGGCTCCATCCAGTGATCGGGGTTAAAGGTGCCATCGGTGCCGTCGCCATAGGGGATCTCGCAGGCATATTGCGTCACCACGCCGGAAGGATCAAAGCGAGTGATCGGCCCTGCCCCGGATTGACCAGCGAGCAGGCGGCTCCACGTTTCCTCGACACCGCAAGCCAGCGGCGTGACCATTCCCAGACCCGTAATGACAACCCGGCGCATCTATATCCCCCGCAATGGTTTTGTGCCTGATACACGCCCCAAAGCCTGCGCGCAACTTAAGCCGCAGATGGGTGGCAAGCCCACGCCGGACGAGATTTCATCGTGCACCTGTGATTCATCTTGACCGTGCAGGCGCAGCAATGATAATGAATGAACGTTCATTCTGAAAGATGTGATACCCTGATGCTGCAAAGCACCGAAACACCTGCAGATGCACGCGTGGCCGGGATTTTGGCCGCGGCCCGGCAGGCTTTTGCCGAAAAGGGCTTTGACGGAGCCTCGATGCAAGACCTTGCCCGCGCGGCAGGGATGAGCGTTGGCAATTTCTACCGTTATTTTCCGTCGAAAGCCGCCATCGTACAGGCGTTGATTGCGCTTGATCTTGAGGAAATGGCCCGAGACTTCGAACCGGTTTTCGCCTCGGACGATCCGATTGCAACGATGCGGCAACGGGTGCGCATTAAACTGGTAGAGCACCAATGCAATCATGACGGCATGCTCTGGGCCGAAATCACCGCGACCGCTTTGCGCAAGCCTGAAATTGGCATTGCCTGCGGCCATATGGAAACCACCATTGCAGACTACTTGATGCAGGCTTTTGCTGCAGCCACGGGTCTGAGCCTCGAACAATCCCGGCAACGTTTCGCCGCCCATGCGGCGCTGATCGTGATGCTGGTGAAATCCTCGGCGATGATGCCGCAACAAGATGAAACGCTGCGCAATGATCTGAACACATTGATCTTGCGTATTATCGACCAAACCCTAGACGAAGTTGCCGCCAGCGGCGCGAAAGGCTAATCCGATGTTTATCTTCCGCAGTGTTGTGATTTTTCTGGCGATGCAAGCTGTCACGGCCACCCCGATGCTCGCCGAAAGCGCCGAGGCCGCAACCTCTGAGTCCCCTGCAGCCACTGCGCAAGTGCTGCCCGCGATCACGGTCTCGGCGGTGGAAACCCGGCACCTGCGCGATGTGGTGCTGGCTTCGGGGCTGGTGGCCCCGCAGGAAATCATTCAAGTTGCCCCGTTGATTGAGGGCCAACCGATTGAGGCCTTGCTGGCCGATGTCGGCGATAAGGTCAGCGCAGGGCAAGTGCTGGCGCAGCTGTCAACCTCGACGCTTGATCTGCAAAAGGCCCAGCTTGCGGCATCCTTGGCCGCTGCCAAAGCCCAGATCGCCCAAGCGCAAGCGCAGGTGATTGCGGCAAACTCGTCAGCCGCTGAGGCGCAGCGCACTTCGGACCGCACGACAAAGCTGAAAACCCAAGGCTCGGCCAGCCAAGCGGCGGCAGATACCGCGCTTGCAGGATCAGTTTCGGCGCAAGCGCAGGTTTCGGTGGCGGTGCAATCGCTGGAGGCCGCAAAGGCGCAGCAAACCTTGGTCGAGGCGCAACTGGCCAATGTCGATCTGCAACTGGCGCGCACCGAAGTGACAGCGCCTTTCGCAGGTGAGATCACCGCGCGCAATGCGCAACTGGGGGCGATTGCTTCGGCTGCGGGTCAGCCGATGTTCACCCTTATGCGCGATGGTGCTTTGGAATTGCGCGCAGATGTCGCCGAGGGCGATCTGACCCGGCTGGTGGTGGGGCAAACCGCTGATCTGCGGCTGGTGGGCATGGTGAAAACTTTGACCGGTAAGATTTCTCTGGTGGAACCGAGTATTGATGCGGTGACGCGTCTGGGCCGGGTGCGGATTGCGATTGACGACGCATCAGCCGTGCGCCCCGGCATGTATGTCGAGGCCAGTATTCTGGTGCATGAAGGCGATGCAACTGCGGTGCCGATCACTGCGGTGAAATCTTCGGGCGGCAAAACTTCGGTGATGCTGGTGGAAGGCGCTGTGGTGTCGCAGCGTATGATCACCGCAGGCGTGCGCGATGGCGGCTGGATCGAAGTGCTGGACGGGCTGAAGGTGGGCGACGAGGTGGTGACCAAGGCGGGCGCTTTCGTGCGCGACGGCGATCATATCAACCCGGTGGTGGCTGCGGTCGCCGCCGATACCAACTGAGGGCGCGGCAATGAACTTTTCAGCCTGGTCGATCCGCAATCCGCTGGCCCCGATCCTTGCGTTCTTCATCCTGATGGTGCTGGGCTGGCAGTCGTTTAATGCGCTGCCAATCACCCGATTTCCGAACATCGACGTGCCGGTGATTGCCGTCACCGTCACCCAAGCGGGCACCGCCCCCGCCGAGATGGAAACCCAAGTCACCAAGATCATCGAAGACGCGGTGGCGGGTATCACCGGGGTGAAGAACATCACCTCTACGGTCGTCGATGGCCAATCCACCTCGGCGGTTGAATTCCGTATCGAAGTGCCAACTGACAAAGCCTTGCAGGATGTGAAAGACGCTGTGGACCGGGTGCGCGGCAAGCTGCCCGCCGCCGTGGACACCCCGAAAATCACCAAGATCGACGTTGAAGGCAACGCGATCATGACCTTTGCAGTTTCCGCCCCCGACATGACCATCGAGGAAGTCTCGTGGTTCGTTGATGATGTGGTGGTGCGTGGGCTTCAGGGCCGCCCCGGCGTGGGCCGGATTGACCGCTTTGGCGGCGCGGATCGTGAGATTATGGTGGCGCTGGACCCGGTCAAGCTGAACAGCTTTGGCATCTCGGCGGCCTCGGTGAACGCACAGATCCGCGCGACCAACACCAACCTCGGCTCTGGCCGTTCGGAAATCGGCGCGGGCGAACAGGCTATCCGCACCTTGGGCGATGCGGGCACCGTGCAGGGGCTGGCAGGCACCACGATTGCGCTGCCCTCGGGGCGGCATGTGCGGCTGGCCGATTTGGGCGAGGTGCAAGACAGCTATAAAGAGTTGCGCAGCTTTTCGCGGCTGAATGGCGAACAGGTTGTGACCTTCTCGGTGTTCCGCGCCAAAGGGGCATCTGAAGTATCAGTCGCGGAAACTGTCAACCAGACCTTGGACCAAATCCGTAACGATCACCCGAATGTGGGTATCAAGCTGGTCGATGAGACGGTGTTCTACACCTATGGCAACTACGAATCCGCACTGAGCACTTTGTTTGAGGGCGCTTTGCTGGCGGTGCTGGTGGTGCTGGCGTTCCTGCGTAACTGGCGCGCAACTTTGATCACCGCCGTGGCGCTGCCCTTGTCGGCGGTGCCGACGTTCTGGGCGATGGATATGCTGGGCTTCTCGCTGAACTTGGTGTCGTTCTTGGCGGTGACCTTGGCGACGGGCATCTTGGTTGACGATGCGATTGTGGAAATTGAGAATATCGCCCGACACATTCGGATGGGCAAAACCCCCTACCGCGCCGCGATTGAAGCCGCAGACGAGATCGGTTTGGCTGTGATGGCGACCACCGCCACAATCATTGCGGTGTTCGTGCCAGTGTCGTTCATGGGTGGGATTCCGGGGCAGTATTTCCGGCAATTTGGCCTGACGGTGGCCATCGCCGTGGCGTTCTCGCTGTTGGTCGCCCGCCTGATCACCCCGATGATGGCGGCGTATCTGATGAGCGCCAAAGACGCCAATGTCGGCCACCATGAAGGCCAGCAAGACGGCTGGTTCATGCGCAACTATCTGCGACTGGTGACAGCGACCACGCAAACCGGGTTGCCGTTGCCGATGCTGCCGAAAAACCGCAGCGGCAAGTTCCGCCGTATTCCGGCCTATTACTTCACCATGCTGACCGCGATTGGCGTGCTGATCGTGTCGATCTATTTCATGGTGCAAGTGCCGGGCTCGTTCCTGCCCCCCGAGGATGTCAGCCGGATTTCGATCTCGGTCGAACTGCCGCCGGGCTCGACCTTGGCGGAAACCGATAAAACCACCGCCGAAATTCGCGACCACATCAAGGATGTGCCATGGGTGGAAAACGTGTTTGTCATCGGGGGCTCGTCGCCGAAAGGCGATCTCGACGTACGTCGGGCCTCGGTGACGGTGACTTTGGTGAAACTCGATCAAAGCCTGCTGTTGAAGCTGTCGCAACTCGGGCGGCGGATTCCGCTGCTGGGGATGCTGGTGCCAGAGGTGGAAAACCACGGCCGCTCTGTGCCGCAAAACGTCATTGAGGCCGAGATTTTCGACAGCCTCGCCTCTGTCCCCGACATTCGCGCCTTCAAACTGAATGACCGCGGCGAGCGCGACCTTGCTTACTCGATTCTGGCCAATTCCGAGGCCGATCTGAACACCGCGACCTCGGCGCTGGAAGGGGCACTGCGCACCGAACCTTTGCTCGCCGAAGTCAGTTCCGAAGGTGCCTTGCCGCGGCCCGAGGTGCAGATCACTCCGCGTGCCGAAGAAGCCGCCCGACTCGGCATCACCACGCAAGACATTGCCACCACCGTGCGGGTGGCGACGATTGGCGATCTGGATGTGTCCTTGGCCAACCTCGCCATCGACAACCGCCTGATCCCGATCCGCGTGCAACTGGCCAATGCGTCACGCGAAGATATGAACCGCATCGCGGCGACCAAACTGACCACCAACACCGGCGCGACGGTGCCCTTGTCGGCGGTGGCCGATATCGTGATCGGCGAAGGCCCCTCGGTGGTGAAACGGCTGAACCGCCAGCGGCAGGCAACGATTGGGGCGTCGCTTCCGGTTGGCGTGGCCCTTGGCACCGCCAGCACGCGGTTGGCCGAGATCGTCAAGGCCACCAAGCTGCCTACCGGTGTGGTGGTGAAAGAATCCGCCGATGCCGAAGTGCAGACCGAGCTGTTTGCAAGCTTTGGCAAGGCAATGCTGATGGGGCTGATGCTGGTGCTGACCGTGTTGATCCTGCTGTTCAAATCGGTGATCCAGCCCTTTACCATCCTGCTGTCGCTACCCTTGGCGATTGGTGGCGTGGCGGCGGCGCTGATCCTGACCAATTCGGCTTTGTCGATGCCGGTGCTGATCGGTATCCTGATGCTGATGGGGATCGTGACCAAAAACGCCATCCTGCTGGTGGATTTCGTCATAGAAATGCGCAAACAGGGACTTGGCCGCTTGGAAGCGATCATCGAGGCTGGGCATAAGCGGGCGCAGCCGATTGTGATGACCTCAATCGCGATGTCCGCAGGCATGCTGCCCTCGGCTTTGGGTGTAGGCGAAGGCGGTGCTTTCCGCGCGCCGATGGCCACAGCCGTGATCGGCGGCATCATCGTGTCAACCGTGCTCAGCCTTGTGGTGGTGCCGTCGTTCTACCTGATCATGGACGATCTCTCCCGCCTGATCGCCCGGGCGTTCCGGGGTATCATCAGCCCGAAAGAGGTGGAATTTGAACCCGCATCGCCAGAAGTGCTGGAAGCCCGGATTGCAGCGTTGGAAGCCGGGCAAAACGACAAGCCACTGCAACGCATGCCGGGACTGGCAGCGGAGTGACCTAGCACCAGCGGCGGTCTTGGGTGGCATCAAGCCACCACGCGACCGCTGCTGCCGCTGTCTGGTTCTAGGTATTTGATTTCACGGTTTGATGGTGTGATCCTTCCGAAGCAATGGAAGGAAGCCATATGGGACAAGTTCGTCACGGCTGTGCCACGACCACGCACGCCGTCAGAACTGCAATACAACAATCGCTTGCTTCGCTCGCGCAGTTGGGCCGGGAACACGGCATCAAGCCGAAGGCGGTGGCGAAGTGGCGCAAGCGCGCGACAGTCGAGGCTATGAAGACCGGGCCGCCACAGCCGCGATGCACGGTGCTGACCGAGGCGCAAAAGGCGATAGTCGTGGCGTTCCGCCACCAAACGCTGCTGCCGCTGGACGACTGCCTGTATGCTGTGCAGCCTTCGGTGCCTCACCTGTCCCGCTCGGCGCTGCATCGCTGCCTTCAGTGGCAAGGCATCTCGCGCCTGCCGGATGTCGATGGCGACAAGCCCAAGCGCCAGAGGTTCAAGCGCTCCGCCATCCGTCAGCCGGCAGGCGATACTTGCATCGCTGAGAGGCGGCTTCTTTCACATCCTCTGCCCGGCAGTGGTTTGCCCGCAAACGACGAGAGGGTACATTGCCGAGGTGCATACGACAAAAGGCGAGCCTTACCTTTTCGTCGGAATCGACCGGACAGCCAGGTTCGCCGTCGCCCAACTCGTTGCAACGACTGACAGAAACACGGCTTGGAAGTTCCTGCAGCACATGCTCGAAGCCGTGCGCTATCAGGTCCACGGTTCTGACAGATAAGGTCTTAGCCCCGGAACCGCAACACCATCTACTCCCGACCGATGCGCTTCGACATGATCTGGGAGGTCAACGGTATTCAGCACCGGCTGACCAAGCCCAACCATCCTTGGGCCAACGGTCAGGTCGAGCGGATGCTTTTCGGTGTTTGAAGGCAAATACCTGTCAGCCAACGGAACCGCACGATCATAGAAGCGACGGTGAAATGGTTCCCCTAGGAAAAACACGATCAGCTGCCGACGCACCGCGCCGGCTTCCTCGCAGCATGCAACTTCGCGCAAAGGCTGAAGACCCTAAACTGATTCATGCCCTGCGAGTACATCCGCAAAATCTGGACATCAGAGCTGGCACGATTCATCCTAAACCCGATCCACCAGATGCCGGGACTGAACACCTAAGCTATTGTTTTCGCTATCAACGAGCGAGCCTCCGGCGGGAGTATTTTAAAAAGAGCAACGATAGAGAACCGGAGTCTTTTGACAGCTTGTCACAGATGAGACGATCTTATGCGTTGCTCTTTTTAAAATACTCCCGCCACAGGCTTCGACATTTTCGCAATGTTGCCCTGTCAAAACCTAATCGCGGTAGCCGGGTGAGGTTGGCTAGATGCCGACCGAGACCGTCCCGCGTTCCGGTCAAAACAAACATCCAAAAAACAAAAAAGCACCCCGCAGGATGCCTTTCCGTTTGATCTGCGAAAGCGATCAGGCAGCCGAGGAGATGAACTTCACCGCGTCGCCGAAGGTCTGAATGGTCTCAGCCGCGTCGTCCGGGATCTCGATGCCGAATTCTTCTTCAAACGCCATGACCAGCTCGACGGTGTCGAGGCTGTCTGCGCCCAGATCATCAATGAACGAGGCGGTCTCGGTCACTTTTTCTGCTTCGACGCCCAAATGCTCGACGACGATCTTCTTCACACGATCAGCGATGTCGCTCATGTTCTTTCCTCATATCGTTTAGGGGTCGCCCCCGGTCTTTTGCCTGCCCGTTGCCGGGCGCTCTTTCCTGCATCGGCAGGCACCATAACCGAAGCAATGGCGTGTTCTTGCGCGCCTATAGCAAGGGCGCGCGCATTAGGCAAACGGTTTCAAACCGCTTTCGCCCCGCTTATGACATATCGCCGCCGCCGTTGATATGCAGTGTTGTGCCGGTGATATAGGCGGCCTCTTGTGATGCCAAATAGAGCACACCTGCAGCTACTTCCTGCGGTTTGCCCATCCGGCCTACGGGGACACCGACCAATATCTTCGCCCTCTGCTCGTCGTTCAGCTTTTCGGTCATCGGCGTTTCGATCAGACCCGGGGCCACACAGTTCACCGTGATATTGCGGCTGGCGACTTCTTGCGCGAGCGATTTCGACGCAGCCAAGGTGCCCGCTTTGGCGGCGGCATAATTCGCCTGCCCCGGATTGCCGGAATGCCCGACGACCGAGGTGATGTTGATGATCCGCCCCCAGCGGGCTTTCATCATACCGCGCAATGCGCCGCGCATCAGCCGGAAGGTGGCGGTCAGGTTCACATCAATCACCGCCTGCCATTCGTCATCCGACATCCGCATGAACAGATTGTCGCGGGTGATCCCGGCGTTGTTCACCAGAATATCAACGCTGCCCATTGCGGCGGTTGCCTGCTTGATCAGCTCATCCACCGCCGCAAGGTCAGAGAGGTTGCAGGGCAGCACATGCGCGCGCTCGCCAAGTTCCGCCGCGAGGGCCTGCAACGGCTCCAGCCGCGTGCCCGAAAGCCCAACCGTGGCCCCCGCCGCATATAACGCGCGCGCGATCTCACCACCGATGCCGCCTGAAGCGCCTGTCACCAGCGCGGATTTTCCTGTCAGATCAAACATGTTCTGTACTCCCAAAAGCGAAACCGCGCAGGCCCCGCCATTTATCCAGATCGCAGCCACCAGAAAGCCGGGCCACGATTTTTCCCAAAAATCGTCTGGCTAGCCCTTGGCAGCCAACACGTCTTCCGGCGTGCCCACCGCGCGGGTCACCGCCCCGGAGGCCGTGCGTTTGATCATGCCGGACAAAGCTTTGCCCGCGCCGATCTCCCAGAACTCTGTCACGCCCGCGCCTTCCATCCACAGCACCGACTCGCGCCAGCGCACCGAGCCTGTCACCTGCGCCACCAGCAAAGCCCGGATGCGGTCAGGCTCAGTCACGGCTTCGGCGCGGACATTGACTACGATCGGCAGTTTCGGCGTGTGGATCACAACGCCTGCAAGGGCTTCGTTCATCACGGCGGCGGCGGGTTGCATCAAGGTGCAATGAAACGGGGCGGAGACGGGCAGCAGCAAGGCGCGCTTGGCACCTTTGGCCTTGGCGATCTCCAAAGCCCGCTCCACTGCACCACGATGGCCCGAGACCACGACTTGTGCGGGATCATTGTCATTGGCGGCTTGGCAGACCTCACCTTGCGCGGCTTCTGCGGCCACTTCCGTAGCTGCGGCGAAATCGAGGCCCAACAGTGCTGCCATAGCGCCGACGCCAACCGGAACCGCCTCTTGCATCGCCTGTCCGCGAATCCTAAGCAGACGCGCGGTGTCGGAGAGATCGAGCGCACCGACAGCACAAAGCGCGGAATATTCACCCAAGCTATGACCCGCCACGAACGAGGCCGTCTCAATGCCGATGCCTTCGCTCTCCAACGCCCGCAAAGCCGCAATCGAGGTCGCCATCAGCGCGGGCTGGGCGTTCTTGGTCAGGGTCAGATCTTCAATCGAACCCTCCCAGATCAGGCTGGACAGCTTTTCACCCAAAGCCGCATCGACCTCATCAAACACCGCTTTTGCCGCTGGGTAAGCCTCGGCCAAAGCGCGGCCCATGCCAATGGTCTGGGCACCCTGCCCCGGAAATACGAATGCGCGGCTCATCTGGCCCTCCGATTGCTTGCTCTGGCTTACCTTGCCGCACGGCATGGCGCAACCTGCCCGTCATCTTTGTGCAAGGCGGCAGCGGCATCGCTCTCAAGCATGCGGACTGCGCATTTGCCTTACGGCAGGTAACGAAAATGTAACAGATACGTGATCTGAGACCTGATCAAAGCAGGAATCCCCGTGATTGCCCTCCAATAGCAGCGTAAAACCGAGCGGCTTTGCCGTCACCTCGAACTGTTGAACGTGGTGGTGGTGCTGTTCATCCTCGCCGCACATAATCGCACCATGTTTGCGCGAGCGGCAAGTTTGGCGACGCAAACCAGCACGCTTTTCTATCTTGCAATCATGGCTTTCGGGCTGACTTTGGCCTTGATCACCCTGCTGTCGTATTTTGGCATCCGCTGGTTTCAGAAAATCGCCTATGCGGCCGTGCTGATTTTATCAGTACTGACCGCGTTTTACACTGACAGCCTCGGGGCGATTTTTGATTAAGAATTGGTCAACAATGTCCTGACCACGCATCCCCCTGAAGGTGCTACCCTGATCACCACGCCGATGATCCTGCATGTGCTGCTGTTGGGGGTGCTGCCCGCGATTCTGGTGCTGCTGTGCCCGCTGAAACGCCGCGGCTGGATCAAGAACACTCTGGTTTGGGCGCTGACGATCGGGATCGGCCTTGGCTGCTTTGCCGCAGCCAAGGCACCGAAACCCGTTGTGCTGTTTTTGGTGGTTGGCGAAACCGCGCAGGCGCAGAACCAGCAGATCGACGGCTATGCCCGCGAAACCAACCCATTGCTTCCTAAACTCGACATCCTCAACTTTGGCCCGGCAACAAGTTGTGCTGCATGTTCTCTAAATTTGGCCGCGACCAGATGCGCTATGTGAAATTCGCCACCCATGAGAACCTGCTTGATATCGCAGCCCATGCCAAAATCGGCGTTGAATGGCATGACAATGACTGGACCTTTGCCGAGGGCGGTGTCGGCGACCGCATCAAGGTTGATCGGTTGTACCAGCGCCATGATCTTGCGGCTTGTGTCTCGGGTGAGTGTGATGACGCAGTGTTCTTCGACTTTATGGATCAGGTGATCGCCCAGACTGCCAGCGATAAACTGATGGTGATCCATCTGGTTGGTAGGCATTTTCCATATCACCACCGCTATCCCAGCGCGTTTGAGGCGTTCAAACCCGCCTGCAACAGTCCGGTTCTTGACACCTGCATGCCGCAGGAAATCGTCAACGACTATGACAATTCGATCCGCTACACCGATGACGTTCTGGCGCATTTCATCGAAACGCTGACGCAGCAAACCCAGATCACGTCGGCGCTGATCTACACTTCGGATCACGGCGAAGCGCTTGGCGAAGGAGGTGCCTACCTGCACAGCACGCCGCTTAGCATGGCACCACCCGAGCAGACCCGGTGCCGTTTTTCCTGTGGCTTTCCCAACCCTGCATTAAGGCTTTTGATGTCGATATGAGCTGTCTGCGGCAGAAAGCGGCAGCAGCGACCGGTTCTGCGGCGGTTGGAACTGCAATCACAAGCCATGATAACTTCTTTCCCACCGCCCTTGGCCTGCTGGATATTCAAACCGCCGAGCGCAAGTCTGCGCTGGATTTGATGGCGGGCTGTATGTGATCGGAACTGTAGTGTTTGCATAAAACCTTGACGCCACAGACCCGCTCGGACCAGATGCCCGCATGACACCGACAATGCGCAAAATCCTCTATGCTGTCAGCTTTGAGACCCTTGGCGTCGCCGTGGCCACGCTTGGCCTGTTGGCGATGTCAGAGGCAAACCCCACGCAATCACTGATCCTTTCGGCGATCACCGCCACCATCGCGATGGGCTGGAGCATGGGCTTCAACGCGCTGTTTGAGGCATGGGAGGCGCGGCAAAGCCAAAAGGGCCGTAGCCTGACCCGGCGTTCGGTTCATGCGCTATTGTTTGAGGGTGGCCTCGTGATCCTGGTGCTGCCGATCATGGCGTGGTGGCTTCAGGTCGATCTGGGGACGGCGCTGAAATACGAGGCCGGGCTGATCGTGCTGTTCATCATATATACCTACGTTTTCACCTACAGTTTCGACCGCATCTTCGGCTTGCCAGCTTCGGCGCGGTAGCCGAATGGCCCGAACCGATAGAAAACTCTGCGGGGCAGAGTTTTCCGGTGAGTTGCTCACAAGGCTGAAAGCCGTTGAGCAAGGGGTGTAGTGCCACAAACCTGACCCCAGTAATCTGGCCACGCCTGACTGGGCTGGCGCGGTATCGCGCCTGCCTCAGGGCAGGCAGGCGCGGCCAGATTTGTCTGGGGCCAAATCTGCCAAGAAAAGAAGGCATTTTCTTCTCGCCTGATGCCTTGCATCCCCGCCCGATCCCGCTATAAGCCCCCAATCTTTCCGCATTTCCACGTAACGGCGCAGGCTCTCGTGGACGGGCCGCGGAAAGTGTTTGCCCGTCCTATGAAATGCGCCACATAGACAGATCGGAGCACACATGCCGCTTTACGAGCATGTTATGATCGCGCGTCAGGATCTTTCCAACGCGCAGGCTGAAAGCCTTATCGAGCACTTCTCCACGGTTCTGGCCGACAACGGCGGTAAAGTTGTCGAGCATGAATACTGGGGCGTCAAGACGATGGCCTACAAGATCAACAAAAACCGCAAGGGCCACTATGCCTTGCTGAAAACCGATGCACCCGCTTCGGCAGTTCTGGAAATGGAACGCCTGATGCGCCTGCACGATGACGTCATGCGCGTGTTGACCATCAAGGTTGACCTGCACACAGACGGCCCGTCGGTTCAGATGCAAAAGCGTGACGAGCGCGAGCGCGGAGATCGCCCTGAAGGTGGTTTCGGTGGCGAGCGTCGTGAGCGGCCTTCGTTCGGCGATCGTCCCGACCGCGGTGGTGACCGTGGCGAGCGTCCGTCGTTCGGCGGCCCGCGTCGTTGATCCCCAGCCTCAGGAAAGGAGCCTAAACCATGGCGAACAAACCGTTTTTCCGCCGCCGCAAGGTCTGCCCGTTCTCGGGCGACAATGCGCCGAGCATCGACTACAAAGATACGCGCCTGCTGCAACGCTATGTATCCGAGCGTGGCAAGATCGTGCCGTCCCGTATCACCGCAGTCTCGGCTAAGAAGCAACGCGAACTGGCTCAGGCCATCAAGCGCGCCCGCTTCCTCGCCCTGCTGCCCTATGCTGTGAAGTGAGGGTTTAACCATGCAAGTAATCCTGCTTCAACGCGTGGCCAAGCTTGGCCAAATGGGCGAAGTCGTCAACGTCAAAGACGGCTACGCACGCAACTTCCTGCTGCCGCAAGGCAAAGCGCTTCGCGCAAACAACGGCAACATTGCCCAGTTTGAAGTGAAGAAAGCGCATCTGGAACTTACCAACCTGGAAACCCGCAAAGAAGCCGAAGCTGTCGGCGAAAAGCTGGATGGTCAGACTTTCGTGATCATCCGTTCGGCCTCCGATTCGGGTGCTTTGTACGGTTCCGTCACCACCCGTGACGCAGCAGATGCGGCAATCGCTGACGGTTTCACAGTCAACCGTGGCCAGGTCGTGCTGGATCGTCCGATCAAAGAGCTTGGCGTGCACACCGTTTCGGTGATCCTGCACCCGGAGGTGTCGGTGAAATTCAGCCTGAACGTCGCACGTTCGGTTGAAGAAGCCGCACTGCAAGCTTCGGGCAAGTCGATCCAGGAACTCGCAGCCGAGGCAGAGGCCGAAGCTGACTTCGAGATCGCCAACCTGTTCTCGGAAATGGGCGCTGCCCAAGACGGCGAAGACCTGACCCGCGACTAAGCTTGGGTTATTGGTTTCAAGATTAGAACCGCGCAGGGGCAACCTTGCGCGGTTTTTTCTTGACCAAATTTCACAATTAGCCCTATTTTAGGGCAATTATTGGCAGCGATTGCCGGGATCGCAGCGAGCTTAAAGCGGATGCCCGAGACGGCTTCCTTGCTGAAAAGTTTCTAATCGCCATACCCGATCAGGCATTTGATGAAACCATGTCGAAAAATCGAATAACCGACCACCATACCGCCCTCTGGCTTACCCGGCACGAACCGTAAAACCCCACTCTGGGTATCGTCTACCTGATCGCTGGCATCTCGGTATTTTCCGCTTGGATTCGTGATACCGCTTGCAGAGAAAGGCGAGCAGACGGCGCGATGCCGAAGCACGGGGTACATTTATGAAGAAGCTGCTCCTCATCGCCTTAGTCCTCCTCGCCGTCTTCACCCTTACCAGATCCGAGCGCTATTCTTGGCGCCAGAAGCTCACCATCACCATCGAGACACCGGCAGGCGAGGTGTCGGCTGCGTCTGTCAGTCAGGTCAGCTGGCGCAAGCACTGGGTCAAGACCGACGGCATGGGCTGGGACTATGAGCTGACCGGCGAGGCGGTGGTGGTCGAGGTCACGCCGGGCCACTATCTTTTCGCGCTGCTGAAGGGCGCGGGGGTGACGGAATATATGGGCACGGTCGCCGCCGCCTCAATCGTCGGGCGCAAGGGTCGGGTGATTGATGGGGCGCTGTTCGATGAGGTGCGTGATCGGAACGACCGGGCGGCGGGGGTGATCACCGTGCCAGAATATCAGTATCCAATGCTGGTGACGTTTGCCGACATCACCGATCCGGCGAGCGTGGAGCTGATCGATCCGGCGGACCTTGCCGCCAGTTTCGGGCCGGGGGTGAAGTTGAAGTCGGTGGTGCTGGAGGTGACGGATGAGGCGGTGACCAAGCCCATCTTGGATGGGTTGTTAGGTTGGCTTGGTCCGTTCCCAGAACCTGCACTTGGTCCTGCAACAGGAGGCTCCGGCAGCGTGCCATTCTATCGACTCGTTCATATGGGTTACTTTTTGCGCAGGCCGGAATGACTCGCTGATCAGAATTCGAATTTGCGTTGCCTTCGTTAGGTTCCTGCAATCCTAACATCATGACCAGCGAGCCGGACAGCTAGCGAAACGGATCCTAGCCGACAGTCGCGAGGCTTGCCGGACAACATCAATTCAATCAAACACCGCGCCCAAGCTGGCGTTCCTGATCCGCGCAATCACACAGGATCGCCCCGAGAAATTGCGCGACACCTACGCGGTGGCGTTGGCCTCGGGGCCGCGTTGGGGGGAACGGATCGCGGCGCGCTTAAAGCGTATGCCCGAGACTGCGGTTTTACTGGCTGGGGTTTAAGCCCACCGCTTTTGATCAAACCATGTCGCGAATCGAACAGCCCGGAGGCCCGCCCGCCCCTAGCTTGTGCACATGGCCCATAAAACCACCTCTCTCGGTACCATCTACCTAATCGCCGGAATCTCGGTGTTTTCGGTGCAAGACCTGATCCTGAAGCTGATCTCCGGCGGCTATCCGTTGTATCAGGCCATGCTGATCCGCGGTTTCACCTCGATCCCGTTCCTGCTCGCCTTCGCGCATTTTGATGGCGGCATCCGCACCCTGTTCACCCCAGGTGCGCCGAAGATGATCCTGCGCGGGCTGGTGATGTTTCTTGCCTATTTCAGCTTCTACATCGCGCTCGCGGGCCTGCCGCTGCCAACCACCGTGGCGCTGTATTATTCCGGGCCGCTGTTCATCACCGTACTGTCGGTGCTGTTCCTCTCCGAGAAAGTCAGCGCCGCCGCTTGGGCTGCTGTCCTCACCGGATTTCTTGGCGTGATCATAATGGTGCGCCCCGGATCAGCCCTGTTCGATTGGGCCGCCCTGCTACCGATCCTGTCCGGCCTGACCTATGGCATCTCGATGATCACCGCCCGCAAGATGGGTGACACCCAGACCGCCGCCGCGCTGGCGTTCTGGGGCAATGCGGTGTTCTTAAGCTGCGCCGGACTGATGGCGCTGTATTACCACGACGGCAGCCATACCGTCACCAGCCACCCCAGCCTTGCTTTCCTCACCCGAGGCTGGATCAACCCCAATGCACACGATCTCACCCTGATGATGACCTGCGGCGTGGTCGCGGCGATGGGGCTGTGGCTTTTGACCCAAGCCTACCGCATCGCGGCGGCCTCGGTTGTGGCACCATTCGAATACCTCGGCCTGATCTGGTCGGTGCTCTGGGGCTGGCTGTTCTGGCGCGACTGGCCGGATGCCCAAGGCTGGCTGGGCATCGGCATCATCGCAGGCGCGGGGCTGTTCGTGCTGTTGCAAGAGCGGCGTAGATCACCCCAAAGCACCGAAGCGGTAGTGTAGCGCGCCGACATGGCCCGCCAATTTCGCCGATTTGCCCCACTGCCCCAGCAAATCCTCCCACCGCAGCGGCACGAAGCTGACGGTATCGCCCGCCACCAGCTTGGCAAACTGCGCAACTTCGCGGCGGTGCAGCGCGATACGCTTGGGGTCCACCGGCTTGCCCGAGGCCCAAGTGGCAGGCTCGGCATAAAGATACACCAGCACGCCGCCAACCGCCCGCTTCTCCGCCCGCGTCAAAATCGCATAAGCCGATTTGATCAGTTGCACCGCGTCCAAAGTCTGAAACCCGGCCTCGCCCGCCACCATATCATCGCGCAGCTTGGTGAAGCGCGGCAACTTTTCAACCCAAACCGGGCGATCAAAAATTTCGGCAAAGCCATTGGCCTTCATCGGGCGAAACGGTTCATAGCGCCGCGCTTCAATGCCGATCAAGGTCGTGTGGGTTTCAATCGCCACATCCAGCCAAGGATGCCGCCCGCCGGTCCACGGAAACCGCATCTCTGATTCCAACGTCACTGACGCCACCTGCCCCGCAGGCACCCCCGGCAAAGGTGGCAGATCCTGCGCGCGGTTCAGAAACCAACCAAACGCGTTGGCGGTCAAAGCGCTGGAAGATTCCGGCCCATCCATCTTGCCGGTATTGACCTCATGCCCCGGCGAGCGCTTAAGGCACTCCAGGATGCCATCCACGGGCAGATCGGGCAAGAATTCGGGCATCAGGGTCTCCAGTTCAGATAGAAAAGGGCCGCCCCAATGGAGCGGCCCGGTATGCTTAACAGAAGTCTAAGCTTACATCTCGTCCAAAGCTTCGATGAACTTTTGTAGCTCTTCTTTGCTGACTTCTTTCTCGGTCACTTTCGCGCTTGCGACGATGTGATCGACAACCTTGTCTTCAAAGATCGGCGCGCGCAGCTGCTGCTGCATGTTCGGGTTCTTCTGCACGAACTCGAAATACTGCCGCTCTTGCCCCGGATATTGACGCGCCTGCGCCAGCACAGCCTGAGTCATCTCAGCATCCGACACCGTGACTTCGGCTTTGCGGCCGATTTCAGCCAGCACCAGACCCAGACGCACGCGACGCTCGGCCAGTTTCTTGTGCTCGTCGGTGGTCTCAACCGAGCCGTGGTTATGATCATGCACTTCCGGGTTTTCTTCATGCCACAGCTGATGCGCAATCTGATTGGCTTCGGCATCGACCAAAGCGGGCGGCAGGTCGAACTTCACCAGACCGTCGAGTTGATCCAGCAACGAACGCTTCAGCACAGCGCGGGCTGCACCTTTGTATTCGGCTTCCAGACGCTCGGAGATCTGACCCTTCAGGGCAGCCAGATCTTCTGCGCCAAATTTCTTCGCCAATTCATCGTCCAGCTCAGCCGCTTTGGCCTCGCGCACGACTTTGATGGTGCAAGCAAACACCGCTTCTTTGCCAGCCAGATGCGCCGCACCATATTCTGCGGGGAAGGTCACGGTGACGGTGACATCTTCGCCAGCTTTGGTGCCGATCAGTTGGTCTTCAAAGCCCGGTATGAACGAGTTTGAGCCCAGAACCAGCGGGTAATCTTCGCCAGCGCCGCCTTCGAACGCCACGCCATCGACCGCACCTTTGAAGTCGATCACAACCTGATCGCCTGATTTGGCCTTTTTGGCCTTCGGTTTGTCTTCAAAGTTCTGCGCGGTGGCCGCAAGGTTCTTCAAAGCTTCCTCAACCGAGGCTTCATCGGCTTTCACCGACAAACGGTCCAGCGTGATTTGCGACGCATCCAGTTCCGGGATCGGCGGAAGGGCCTCATAGGCCATCTCGACCACAACGTCCTGACCTTCTTTCCAGGTCTCGCCACCGACCATTTTCACGTCGGGCTGCAAGGCCGGGCGGTCGCCGGTTGCCTCAAAATGCGACTTCATTGCGCCATCAATGGCGTCCTGCATGGCATCGCCCATCAGGCGCTGGCCGAATTGCTTTTTCAGGATCGCCAGCGGCACTTTGCCTTTGCGAAAACCCTTGATTTCGACCTCGGGCTGCGCCTCAAGGAGTTTTTCCTGAACTTTGGCTTCCAACTCGGCGGCGGACACCGTGATGGTGTAGGCGCGCTTCAAGCCGTCTTTCAGGGTTTCGGTGACCTGCATGTGTCCGTCCTTCTCATCAAGCTTTGGTGCGGGTAGAGGGACTTGAACCCCCACGCCTTGCGGCGCCAGAACCTAAATCTGGTGCGTCTGCCAATTTCGCCATACCCGCGTATGTCAACAAAGCGCACACCCGCCCAAAGGACGAGAGATGCGCCTTGAAATCCGCGCCCTTCTAACAAAGCCGCGCGCGGGAAGCGAGAGGAAAAGTGAAGCGGTGGTTTGCCGCGAAATTCGCTGAAAAGTCAGGGGAACACCGCAATCTCGCCCCATTTGGCGGTAAGTTTACCCTAAGCGCTCAAGCGCCGGAGGAGTGCCAATGACCATCCACGCCAAACTGACCGCCGCCAAACCCAATCTGGGCCTTGATCATGGTCTGGCGATCGGCACTCCGGTGCTGAGCTTGGATGGCATGATGCCCGTCGAATATCTGCACCCCGGCGACCGGGTGATCACCCGCACCGGCGCGCGCAAGCTGGTGGCGATTGAGGTGACATTGGTGCAAAACGCCCGCGTGGTGCGGATTGCACATGGCGTTCTGGGCAAGGATCGTCCCAATGAGGATATGATCGTCACCCCAGATCAGCCCATCCTGATCCGCGATTGGCGCGCGAAAGCCCTGACGGGGGCTACGGTCGCGCTGATTCCTGCAGCGCATCTTGTCGATGGCGAATACATCCGCGCCGAGGTGATGCCCGAACTCCGCCTCTACACCCTGCGCTTTGAAGAAGACGTGGTGATCTACGCAGGCGATCTGGAACTGGCCTGCACGGTTGCGCGCGTGGCCACCTGATCGGAATTCGCGCGAATTCCGGCACGATTTTCGCGCGAAAATCGACGCGAGGCCAGCGACGCACTAAACCCCTAACGCCCGAAACACCTTCGGCAACTCCTCCGCCAGATCCTCGGCAATCAACCCCGGCCCAAAGCAGCGCGCGCATTCGACATGCAGCCAAGCCGCCGTCTCCGCCGCCTGCATCGGCTGAAATCCCCGCGCCAGAAGCCCGGTGATAAACCCCGCCAGCACATCACCTGATCCCGCCGTAGCGAGCCAAGGTGCGCTGCGCTCATACACCGCCGCGTTGATCGAACAACGCCCATCCGGCGAGGCAATCACCGTATCCGCCCCCTTATAGAGCACCACACACCCCGCCCGTGCCGCCGCCTCGCGCGTCGCATCGACCTTGGAATAGGCAGGACATGTGATTGCCGGGGCCGCCAGCTTTTCTGCAATATCCGGGAATAACCGCGCAAACTCGCCCGCGTGGGGAGTCAGCACACAGCCCCCGTGCAGCAACGCAAACAGCCCCCCATCCCGCGAGATCAACGTCAGCGCATCCGCATCCAACACCAACCGCAATCCCTGCGCCGCTCCGGCCTTGAGCCGGAGCCTCGAAGTTTCCAGCGCCACCCGCACCCAATCCGCCGCCCGCGCACCCAGCCCCATCCCCGGCCCCAGACACAACGCATTGATCCGCACATCCGCCAAAACCTCCGCCAGCCCCGTCGCATCCGCCATGGGCAGCAGCATCACCGCATCGAGCCGCGCCGCATTCTCAGCCAACGCCCCCGGCGGCGAGGCCACCGTCACCAGCCCCGCCCCGATCCGCAAAGCCGCCCGCGCCGCCATCCGCGCGGCCCCGGCATGACCGTGATCGCCCGAGACGATCAGAGCGTGGCCGTGAGAAAATTTGTGAGTTGAACCATGCCTCGCGTGCTTGTGGGCAACGCCTTTGTCGATCTCGACTTGCTCGAATACTACATACTTTCGCAACCCCCGCTTCGGCGGAGAAACATCGTATAGATTTGCCAGTGCCCGCCTGCTGCCATCCCACCAATACAAACCAATATCTGCGATCACGACCTTACCGCAAAACTCGGGGCCTTGGCCTATCACATGACCGATCTTTTTTGAGGCAAATGTCACGGTCAGATCGGCGTAAATTGCACCGTCTTTACCTTCCAGATTCAACAGCACAATCCCACTGTCGAGGCAGAGACCACTTGGGCAGTCTATTGCGCAGACATGCTGGTCAGCATGTAAATGTAACGCGAGGTGCGCGACAACTGGGCTCAGTCTCTCGTCAAACCCTCGCGTCAACCCTAAGCCGAAAAGAGCGTCGACAACTAGGTTCGCGTCCCACGTATCCACATCAACCGTAAGCCCCCGCACCTCCCCCACCTCACACCACCGCTCATAATTCACCCGCGCATCAGGCGGCCGCTTCCCCGCGTCGCCATACAAATACACCTCCACCGCCCACCCGCGCCCAGCCAACAGCCGCGCCACCACAAACCCATCGCCGCCATTATTCCCCGGCCCGCACAGCACCACCGCGCGCTGTGCGGTCAGTGCCATCTCCGGCCATTCCTCCAGCACCGCAGCCACCACGCCTGCCCCGGCCCGCTCCATCAGCTCCAGCCCGGTCACAGCCCCCGAGGCAATCGCCGCCGCCTCAACCGCCCGCATCTGCGCCGCCGTCAGCACTTCGCTCATTTCATAACCTTTTCGTTCACAAACCGCCCATACATCACGCATATCGCCTATATTTTAATCATCATCACGTTTTTCCAACCGCAACCGCGCCCCGCCTATTCCTACAGAATTGAAGCCCCCGCAGGGAAGTGATCACTACCGATAGGACCAAATTTTGCGTGTAAAAAGACTTGGGGAGCAGGCCATGAAGAAAATCGAGGCAATCATCAAACCGTTCAAACTGGACGAGGTGAAGGAAGCCCTTCAGGAAGCCGGTATTCAGGGCCTGTCGGTCACCGAAGTCAAAGGCTTTGGCCGTCAGAAAGGCCACACCGAACTGTATCGCGGCGCGGAATATGTTGTCGATTTCCTGCCGAAAGTGAAAATCGAAGTCGTGTTGACCGATGATATGGTCGATGTCGCGATTGCCGCCATCATTGCAGCCGCCCGCACCGACAAGATCGGCGATGGCAAGATTTTCGTAAGCCCTGTCGAGCAGGCCATCCGTATCCGCACTGGCGAAACCGGCGACGACGCGATCTAAGCCAGTCGCGATCCAAACAACCCGGCAGGCCAACACCTGCCGCCACTTTCAACCCGAAACCCCGAAAGGCAGCATGATGAGCGCAGTTGCGAAAGCTCTGAAACTGATCAAGGACGAGGAAATCGAGTATCTCGATATCCGCTTCACCGATCCCAAAGGCAAACTTCAGCACGTCACTTTGGTCACTGACCTGGTGGATGAAGACTTCTTCGAGGAAGGCTTCATGTTCGACGGCTCGTCGATTGCGGGCTGGAAGTCGATTGATCAATCCGACATGAAACTGATGCCGGATGCGACCTCGATCTATATCGACCCGTTCTACGCCGAAAAGACCCTGTGCATCCACTGCGACGTGGTCGAGCCGGACACGAATGAGGCCTATGATCGTTGCCCGCGCCAGATCGCCAAGAAAGCCGAAGCTTTCATGAAGTCGTCCGGCATCGGCGAGACCGCCTATTTCGGTCCCGAAGCTGAATTCTTCATCTTCGACGACGTGCGCTATTCGGTGACGCCGCGCAAGGTTTCCTATGAAATCGACGCCGAGGCTGCGGCTTGGAACACCGACACCGTGACCGAAGGCGGCAACTACGGCCACCGCGCCGGTCATAAAGGCGGCTACTTCCCGGTCAACCCAGTTGATGAGGCGCAAGATCTGCGCGGCGAGATGCTGTCGACGATGAAGCGCATCGGCATCCGGGTGGACAAGCACCACCACGAGGTTGCCACCTGTCAGCATGAACTTGGCATGATCTTTGGTGGTCTGGTCGAGCAAGCCGACAACATCCAGAAATATAAGTATGTGATCCACAACGTGGCCCACGCCTACGGCAAAACGGTCACTTTCATGCCGAAACCGATGAAGGGCGATAACGGCTCGGGGATGCACGTCAACATGTCGATCTGGAAAGACGGCAAGCCGTTGTTCGCAGGCGACAAATACGCAGACCTGTCGCAGGAAGCTCTGTGGTTCATCGGCGGCATCATCAAACATGCCAAGGCGCTGAACGCGCTGACCAATCCGTCGACCAACAGCTACAAACGCCTGATCCCCGGCTTTGAAGCCCCGGTTCTGCTGGCATACTCCGCCCGCAACCGCTCGGGTGCGGTCCGTATTCCGTGGACCGAATCGCCGAAAGCCAAACGCGTGGAAGCCCGCTTCCCCGATCCGGCAGCCAACCCTTATCTCGCCTTCGCGGGTCTGCTGATGGCTGGCCTTGACGGCATCCGCAACAAAATCGACCCGGGTCCTGCTTCGGACAAAGATCTTTATGATCTGCCGCCCGAAGAACTCGCCGTGATCCCGACTGTGTGCGGATCGTTGCGTGAAGCGTTGGAAGAACTCGACAAGGATATGGATTTTCTGCTGGCGGGTGACGTGTTCACCCGTCCGATGCTGGAAGCCTATATGGGTCTGAAGTGGGAAGAGGTTTACGCCTACGAACACACGCCGCACCCGATCGAATATCAAATGTATTACTCCTGCTAAGCGCAGAACAGTGCAGAACTGCAAAGGCCGCCTTCGGGCGGCCTTTCGCATTTCCAGCCTAAGCGTGAACAATCTCATTGCCACGGCAAGATTGGAATTAAGGCAGAAACAGCGCTCAACTTCCGGTTAATAACTTGTAAACGCCGCAATGCCTTCCAGATGCAGGCACAATCTGCGGGCAACACTGTGCAACCACTGATGGAGGTCACGCGATGAAGGTTCATCCCGACATACAGTTCAGTACGATTGCCGAGTTGTTGTTTCTACAATCGCCCAACCTGAACTTTGCCCGTTTGGTGGCTGATCTGGATGCCGTGCTGGCGCGGTTCCACGATAAGGATCGCCAGCTGACATGGAATTGCGAAGATCTGGCGAGTTTCGATATGCCCGGCACCCGCATTGTGCTGGCAACCAGCGACGCGCCGCGCCCCGGTATCGCCGCGTCGTTAACGTTGTCAGTCGGCCCGTCACACCTGCCACCACGTCTGAACGCGCATCCACAGCGTCGCCATGCCCCGGTGCGCCATGAGGCTTTGTGCTCGAAATTGATCGAGCGCGTGCAGGCCCGGCTGAACCCTGATGCGGTCTATTGGCATGAATGGGCGCATCCGGTGACCGCCGAGGTGATCGACTCGCTGGCCTATGCGCAGCCGAAATCCAGCCAGCGTGCCGACCCGGATCACCCGATCTTCACCCTGCTGGATGAGGGCAATGTCGATGCGGTGTATCAGCGTGGCTTCCAGCCCAGCAACGACCGCCCGGATATTCCGCGGCCGCGCGATCCCGAACTGTCGCGGTTGCGGCTGGCGCTTTATCCCACCGAGCAGGCGGTGCCGCCCTATCTGATCTCACCACAAATGCGGCTTGCCGCCCATACGATGAACGCCACCCTGATCATGGTGGCGCTGCCGGTGGGGGCGGCGATGCTGACCTATTCGGTGCTGCGCGGCGAAAACATGCGGCTGACTTCGGCGGCGCTGGTTGCGACAGGGATCGCCTCACATCTGTTGCAAGGCCCGGTGATCTCGGCCTTGGTTGGCTGAAGCCTAGTTCGCACGCTGCATCACCCCCAAAGCGCCGAGCGCAGCATGGTCGCTCGGCGTAAGGCTGTCCAAACGCACCTGATAAGTGTGAATACTGAACACCACCGCCCCAGTCTGCGGCAAACGCAGCAAACATTGCCGCTCTGCGCGCATGTAAGCGCCTGCGCGCGCGGTGGGGTGGCGATAACTCTCCCGCCGGGGATGAAACAACGCCGGGCTTTCGTAGATGTGAAAATTCATCCGCCAGAGCGGCTGTTCGGGCCGGATCGCATCGAACAGCCTTTGCACCCGGCGTGCCAGATCCTCGGCGTAGCTTTCCACCGGGATATGTATCCCCAGCATCGACCGCCCCAGCTTTTCGGCTAAAGTCCAACTCGCCGGAAAGCACAACACCGCCGCCGTCAGCGCATGCTCCGCGCTCACCCGCTGCATCAGGCACAAATCTTCCTGCACCAACCGCCCCAATGTCAGCAGCGGGCGGTCACGGTCCAGCGCCACCAATACCCCATCTGGCCGCCGCACTGCCGTCGCGCCAACCTCAAACCCCGCCGTGCTGCGCAGCTTGCCCAACACCCGGTCATACAACTCCAAAGCTGCAGGCAGCGCCGCCTCTGGCAAAGCATGCACCAGATCGGGCTACTCAGAAATTAACCGATCCCGCTCCGCCATCTGTGCGGCATACGCATCGCAAACCGCAATCCAACTGTCATCGGCGATCGGCTGTATCCCCGGCACTCGCAGATTGCGCGGATCAAGCCAAGGCTGCAGCGGCAGTTTTGCGTTCAATATTGCCATAGGCCAAACCTAGCCGCGGCGAAGTGATAAACGCAAGCCCCAGCCATTTGCGACAACCCACGTCGCGCCCAGCAAAGCCCGCGCACCCTCACCTGCCACCTTACCCACAGCCAATCCCGCTTTGGAGAGCCCAATGTCCTACGCCGAAACCCGCCGCAAAATCGACCCCGCGCGCGGTGACCGTTTGGGCGATGGCACGCCGAATGACAATGACCGGGTGGAAATCGGCCCAACCCAACTGGCGTTTGGCGAATGGGCCAAGGCGGGCCTGCAACTGCCAAACCTTGCCAATATGCGCGAATTTCGCTGGACGCGCCTTGTCGCCTCCCTCAATGCCCGTGATTATGGCGGCATCCTGATGTTTGATCCGCTGAACATCCGATACGCTACCGACACCACCAATATGCAGCTGTGGAACAGCCACAATCCGTTCCGCGCCTGCCTGATCTGCGCCGATGGTCATATGGTGGTTTGGGAATACAAACAGGCGCCGTTCTTGGTGAACTTCAACCCCCTCGTCAAAGAGCTCCGCTCCGGCGCCTCGTTCTTCTACAACGTCTGCGGTGATAAAGTCGCCGAAGATGCCACCTCTTTCGCCGCCCAAGTGACCGAGGTGATGCGCGCCCATGCAGGCACAAACCGCCGCCTCGCCGTCGATAAAATCATGATCAATGGCTTGCGCGCGCTTGAACGCGCCGGGTTTGAGGTGATGGAGGGCGAAGAGGTTACCGAGCGCACCCGCGCTATCAAAGGCCCCGACGAAATACTCGCGATGAAATGCGCCCATCACGCCTGCGAATCCGCGATTGCCGAGATGGAAACCGCCACCCGTACAGGCGTACCACTCGGCCATATGTCTGAAGATGACATCTGGGCCGAACTGCACAAAGGCAACATCCGCCGCGGCGGCGAATGGATCGAAACCCGCTTGCTCGCCTCGGGTCCCCGCACCAATCCGTGGTTCCAAGAATGTGGTCCGCGCATCGTGTCCAACAATGAAATCGTCGCCTTTGACACCGATCTGATCGGCTCTTACGGCATCTGCATCGACATTTCCCGCACCTGGTGGATCGGCGACAAAGCCCCGCGCGCCGATATGATCTCGGCGATGGGTCATGCGATGGATCATATCCACCAGAACATGCAGATGCTGAAACCCGGCGTCACCATCCGCGAGCTGACCCATGGCGGCCATAAACTAGGGCCGCAATATCAGCGCCAAAAATACTCCTGCAAAATGCACGGCGTCGGCCTCTGCGACGAATGGCCCTTCGTGCCCTACCCCGATGCCCATGTCGACGGTGCGTTCGAGGTCGCCTTGCAGCCCGGCATGACGCTGTGCGTCGAGGCTTTGGTCTCCCCCGAAGGCGGCGATTTCTCGATCAAGCTGGAAGATCAGGTGCTGATCACCGAAACCGGGTTTGAGAACCTGACGAAATACCCGTTCGATGCCGCCCTGATGGGTCAAGCCTGAAACGGCGGTTTGGCGGTCCTGTGGATGCCTCCGGCGGGAGTATTTTTGCCAAGATGAATGTGTGGAACGGCAATCATTTCACATTGGGCCAAATACTCCCGCCGGAGGCGCTTTCTTGCTGATCTAAAGCCTACTCTGCCACAAACGTCGCCGCCTTATGACTGCCGTCGCAATAGGGTTTGTTCGCCGAATGACCGCAGCGGCAGAAAAACGCCTGCGTCACCCGGTTTACCGTATGCCCGGTGCCCGAGACCACTTCCAGATTGCCCACAACTTTCAGCGGCCCGTTCGGCAAAGGCTGCACATCCACGACGCCATCGCGCAAAGCCAAAGCGGCCGATTCCTTCACCGCTGGCTCTCCGGTAGCGGTAAACTTCGCCGCTGTATGACTGCCATCGCAAAACGGCTTGGTGGCCGAAGCGCCACAGCGGCACAAGGTGGCGCGCGGGCTTTCCAGCGTCACGCCGCGCAACAGGATCGAAGCCTCCAGTGCCAGCGGCCCATTCTCGCGCACCCGCAGAGTGTTGACCACGGGCGGCGCATCCGAGCCCACCGCCGCGTCATTGCGCAGCACCCGGATCGCCCCCGAAGGGCAATTCTGCCCAAGCCGAATAACCTCTGCCGCCGAGGCAGCATCGGGATAAATCCACTCGCCCTGCACATTCGGCACAAACACCTCAGGATGGCTTAGCACGCAGTTGCGCGAATGTACGCAGCGCTTGCCGTCAAACACGATCGTCACTTCGCGTCCAGCTATCGTCTCCATCCTCAGTCCCTCCGTTTTGGCAAGTTGGCTTAGATCAGTCTGCCACAGCCAGCGGCAGGTTTCCATCGCGGTCAGGGCGCGATAGCACCTTGCGTTTCGCTGCCATCTGCCGCGATAAATTTCACAGCAGTCCCCTGCACAGCCACAGCGTAACAAGCCCAAATGTCAGAGGGCGGCCAGACCGAGCAATAGAGATCACCGCGCAAAGCCCAATGGCCAAGACTATCGCGGCCCTTGGTATAGATCGTCTGGCCGTCCGGTTTGAAATCCTGCCGCGCGCCATCCGCGTAAACCACCACCCGCCCGCTCAACGCCGCCGTGATCCCTGCACCATCCAGCGGCTGCCACTGTTGCGCAATGGCCGGTCCCGCCAACAACGCCAAACCCATCGCCAATCGCCGCATCCCTTTGCCCTTTCCCGCCGCTCCATACCTATAGGTTACGCCAATCATCGCTATGCCGCCACTCAATCCCAAGGCATCCGCGCCGCACAGGGAATCCCCAGGTCGTGATTGATGATGCGTGAATCGGACCACGATAACCCTTTGATTTATCTCACCCAGTGTCCAGCGCCACGCGTGGACATACACCCATTGCTTGCCCTTTCCCCCGCCCCGGTCTAAAGCGCGCTATCCCCCACCAAAGCTGCCCGGAGGCCCCGATGATCCCACGCTATTCCCGCCCCGAGATGGTCGCCCTCTGGTCGCCCGAAACCAAATTCCGTATCTGGTTTGAAATCGAGGCCCACGCCTGCGACGCCCTCGCCGCCATCGGGGTGATCCCCAATGAAAGCGCCGCTGCGGTCTGGAAAGCCAAGGACGTGACTTTCGATGTGGCGCGGATTGATGAGATCGAAGCCGTCACCAAACACGACGTGATCGCGTTCCTCACCCACCTCGCCGAACATATCGGGTCTGAGGAAGCCCGATTTGTCCACCAAGGCATGACCTCGTCCGACGTGCTCGATACCACCTTCAACCTGCAACTCGTCCGCGCCACCGACTTGCTGTTGGTCGGCTTGGACCGTGTCCTTGCCGCCCTGAAAGCCCGCGCCTTCGAGCATAAAAACTCCATCCGCATTGGCCGCAGCCACGGCATCCACGCCGAGCCGACCACGATGGGCCTGACCTTCGCGCGGTTTTACGCCGAAATGGCCCGCAACCGCATCCGTCTGCTGACCGCCCGCGCCGAGATTGCCACGGGGGCGATTTCCGGCGCTGTCGGCACCTTCGCCAACATCGACCCTTCCGTGGAAGAACACGTCTGCACCCAGCTTGGCCTGACGCCCGAGCCGATCTCCACCCAAGTCATCCCCCGCGACCGTCATGCGATGTATTTCGCGGTTCTGGCGGTAATCGCGTCGAGCATCGAGAATGTCGCCATTGAAATTCGCCATATGCAGCGCACCGAAGTCCTTGAGGCGGAAGAGTTTTTCTCGCCCGGCCAAAAGGGCAGCTCGGCGATGCCGCACAAGCGCAACCCGGTTCTGAGCGAAAACTTGACGGGTCTTGCGCGTCTTGTACGGATGTCCGTGATCCCCGCGCTGGAGAATGTCGCCCTTTGGCATGAGCGCGACATCAGCCATTCCAGCGTAGAACGTGCGATTGGCCCTGACACCACGATCACCCTCGATTTCGCCCTGCACCGCCTTGGCGGGCTGGTGGAAAAGCTGGTGATCTACCCGGAAAACATGCTAAAAAACATGAACAAATTCCGTGGTCTGGTGATGAGCCAGCGCGTTCTGCTGGCGCTCACTCAAGCCGGGGTGTCGCGCGAAGACAGTTATCGCCTTGTCCAGCGCAACGCGATGAAGGTTTGGGAGCATGGTGCGGATTTCAAGACCGAACTGCTCGCCGATGCGGAAGTCACCGCAGCACTCAGTCCGTCTGAAATTGAGGAAAAATTCGACATCGGCTATCACACCAAACATGTTGATACGATTTTCAAGCGGGTGTTTGGCGCTTAAATCGCCCTTAACCTGATGGGGTCATTCTATACCTGAACCAGAACGGATCAGGGGATAGATATGGCAGGCGAACCAGCAGTTCTGGCGCGGATCACGCCGGTGCAACGGGCAGTGGCGGCCCCCATCAGCCAGCAGCGCCAGCCCAGCCATCGGCAAAAAGCGGCGATCATCGTGCAGTTTTTGCTGGCGGAGGGGGGCAGTCTGCCACTGGCCAAGCTGCCCGATCACATGCAGGCGGCCTTGGCCGAGCAGATGAGCCTGATGCGCTCGGTGTACAGGCGCACTTTGGCGGCTGTGATCGAAGAATTCATGGGCGAGTTGGATCAGGTCGGGCTGTCCTTTCCCGGCGGAATTGAGGCGGCTTTGGCGATGATGGATGGCCATATCTCGGCCAATGCCGCCAGTCGGTTGCGACGGATGGCGGCGAGCAATGCCTCAAGCGATCCGTGGGAGCGGTTGATGGCGATGCCGGTGCAAACTCTGCTTCCGGTGCTGGAGGAGGAAAGCATTGAGGTGGGTGCAGTGATGCTCTCGAAGCTACCCGTCGCCAAGGCTGCGGAATTGCTGGGAAAACTTCCCGGCGAGAAAGCCCGCCGGGTGGCCTATGCGGTATCGCAAACCGGCAATATTGACCCTGATACCGTGCGGCGGATCGGGGTTTCACTGGCGGGACAGTTGGAATCGCAGCCTCTGCGCGCCTTTCACGCCAATCCGGTGGAACGGGTCGGCGCGATCCTGAATGTCTCGCCTGCTCTGACGCGCGAGGATGTGCTGAAGGGGCTGGATGAGACCGATGCAGGCTTTGCCCAGCAGGTGCGTAAAGCGATTTTCACCTTCGTGCATCTGCCGCAGCGGGTTTTGGGTCGCGATGTTCCCAAGCTGATCCGCATCCTCGATCAGGCGCAACTGATCACCGCCCTTGCCGCCAGCACGGGCATCCCCGCGTGGGAGGCGAGCGCCGAATTCATCCTGTCGAACATGTCGCAACGTATGGCGCAGGGCCTGCGTGAGGAAATGCTGGCGCGGGGTCGGGTGAAGGAGAAGGACGCCGAGGATGCGATGAACCAGATCATCACTGCCGTGCGTCAGTTAGAGGCTGCGGGGGAATTGGTGCTGATCCAAGACGAGGAATAGCCAAAATTCAAGGCGATCCAGCGCTGCGCCCCTTGCTGCTACACAACCGCCACCTTAGGGTCACGCCATGTCACCGATCAAAGTCCTGCCCACGGCTGCTGCCACCCGCAAGGGTATCCTGACGCTGATGCTGGGGGTGGCGATGTTCAGCACGATGGACGCGGTCGCCAAGGGCCTGCTGCACAGCTATCCCACAGCACAAGTGGTCTGGGCGCGGTTTATCGGCCAAGCTTTGCTGGTGCTGATCATCCTTGGCCCGAAACGCGTCGGCCCTACCCTGCGCACGCCCTATCCGTGGCTGCATCTGGCGCGCTCCAGCTTCCAACTGGCCACCACAGGGCTGTTTTTCCTCAGCCTTGGCTATATCGGTCTGGCCGAAGCCACAGCACTGGCGGATATGAGCCCGTTGTTGATCACGCTGGGGGCCGCGATTTTTCTGGGTGAGAAACTCGGCCCCCGTCGCATCGCCGGGGTCGCGGTGGCGATGATCGGGGCGCTGATGATCATTCGACCGGGGGCTGGGCTGTTCACTCCCGCCGCCCTGCTGCCATTGGCCTGTGCCGTCTGCTACGCCGCCTCGGCGCTGCTGACGCGGGCAGTCGGGCAGAAAGAAGGCCCTGCCACCTCGATGCTGCACGCAGCACTATTTGGCGCGGTGGCGACCAGCATCGCGGTGAGTTTCGTCTGGCAGCCGATCCATCTCGCCGATCTGCCGCGCTTTGCCGCGCTTGGCTGTCTGGGCACTGCCGCGCAATTCTGCCTGATAAGGGCGTTCTCGATGGCTGAGGCTTCGGCGATTGCGCCGTTTTCCTACCTTGGTATCCTCTACGCCACCCTGTTCGGCATCGGGTTTTATGGCGAGTTTCCCGACACATGGACGATCATCGGCGCGCTTGTGATCGCAGGGTCCGGGCTTTATGTTTGGCACCGTGAAACCATCAAGCGTTAAGCCATGTCCGTAACACCTTTTCAGCCTCTTGCCTTCGCGCAGAACCTTGCGGTGCGCGGCCTGATCGGCTTGGGCTTGGCGCTGCCCTATCGCTGGCGGGTGCCGCTCATGGGCGCGATATTGCGCGGCCCGGTGGGGCGCATTGCGGGCTATCGGCAGCGGGCGATGGCCAATCTGGCGTTGATCTGGCCGGATATGGACTTAAAGCAACGCAAGAAAATCGCATCGGAAGCACTTGATAATGCTGGAAGAACGCTGATTGAAAATTATTCAACCGCAGGATTTCTGGCGCGGCAGTCGCACCTGATCCCACAAGGGCCGGGCGTCGCCGCTTTGGCCAAGGCACAGGCCGAGGGCCGCGCGGTCATCCTCGTCTCGGGGCATTTCGGCAATTATGAAGCCGCCCGCGCCTGCCTTGTGGCGCAAGGCTATACCATCGGCGGCCTGTATCGCCCGATGTCGAACAGCTATTTCAACGCGCATTACGTCCGCACCATGCAGGCGTTTGGCGGCCCGATCTTTCCGCAGGGCCGTGCTGGCACCACCGGATTCGTCAAACATCTGAAGGCGGGCGGGCTTTTGGTCTTGCTGTTCGATCAGCGCGCCGGCAGCGATCAGATAAAATTCTTGGGCGAGCCTGCCCGCACCGCTTTGTCAGCCGCTGACCTCAGCTTACGCTATAAAGCCGATCTGATCCCGTTCTATGCCACACGCCAGCCTGATGGCCTCAGCTTTGAGGTGGATCTCGAAGCCCCGATCCCGCATACCACCGCGCTGGAGATGACCACTCAACTGACCCGCAGCCTGGAAGCCCGGGTCAAAGCCCATCCCGGTCAATGGTTTTGGATTCATCGCCGCTGGCGCTGAATCTGCTTGGGGTTCTGGATTCATCGCCGCTGGCGCTGAGCAGGAGGTTCTGAGGGAACCGGCGCTGGCGTTAATCACTTCAACCGGGCCGCCGCGACAATCTGCGCCGGGCCAACGCCATTGGGAGCGCGAGCTTGCAAGATCACCACCACCGGGCCAGTGCCCGCCGCCGTCACCAGTTGCAAAGGCTCAACGCCAGACCAATCGCCCACCTTCTGCCACGAGGTGACGATGTTGTTGTAGACCACCTTTAGCCCCGAATTTTCGCCGCGCTCAATCGCCACTTCAGCGTGGTCGGTGTAATGCACCAGTTGCACGATCACTGGGCTGGCCAAAGCTTGCGCCGTACTGGCGTTGATCACCAGATCACCGCCCTTCCGGATCAAAGACAGTGTCACCGGGCTGGGCTTGATCGCCGCCAATGCCGCAGCCACTTCGCTCGGCTGATTGCCCGCCACCCGCGCAGCCCCCGCCACGATCATTTGCGGTGTGTAGATCATCTTTTCCCGCGCCGCATGGGCATAGGCCTTTTGCCGCTCGGTAAAGCTGGCCTGACCAAAGGTGTCGGTCCAGCCGATGTAATCCCAATAATCGACATGCAGCGCGAGCCCGATCACCCCCGGCGTCTGCGCCAGCTTGGCCATAAATTCATCGGCGGGCGGGCAAGACGAACAGCCTTGCGAGGTGTAAAGTTCGACCACAACCCCCTGCTCAGATTCGGCCAGTGCTGTCGTGGCGCACAGCATCATGCCACCGATCAAACCCATACCTTTTGTGCTGAAAATATGGTGCGACATGGTGTTTTCCGATCTTTGGGCCCGGTTTTTGTTCTACATGATGTGGATACACCGCCGCCAATCAAGGTTTTGCGAGCCGATATTACAGTATAGTCACACAACCGTTCCAAGGATGCCGTTCAAACCAAGTCAAACGACCGCATTACACACTGGATTTTCAGCATACCATTGCATACAATTACCGCAAGACCAGAGATGATTCCCTTGCACCGCGCGCGCCCTTAGGGCAAAGCCACAGCAATCCGTCAACCGCAGGAGGCCACATGACCGTCACCGTTGGACACGACAGCAGCAAAATCCGCAAAACTTTGACCGCAGGCGGACAAAGCGTTTCGTATTACTCGATCCCCGCCGCCGAAGCCGCAGGTCTGGGCGAATTCAGCCGTCTGCCCGCCGCGTTGAAAGTGGTGCTGGAGAATATGTTGCGCTTTGAAGACGGCAAGACCGTGTCGGTCGATGACATCAAGGCGTTCTCGGATTGGGGCAAACTGGCGGGCAAGAACCCGCGCGAAATCGCTTACCGCCCTGCCCGCGTGCTGATGCAGGATTTCACTGGCGTTCCGGCAGTGGTTGACTTGGCCGCAATGCGTGACGGCATCAAGGGCCTTGGCGGCGATGCACAGCGCATCAACCCGCTTGCACCTGTGGATCTGGTCATCGACCATTCGGTGATGATCGACGAATTCGGCACCCCGCGCGCCTTCCAAGCCAACGTTGACCGTGAATACGAGCGGAATATGGAGCGCTATGTCTTCCTGAAATGGGGTCAGAACGCGTTTAACAACTTCCGCGTGGTGCCTCCGGGCACCGGGATTTGCCATCAGGTGAACCTTGAATATCTGGCGCAAACCGTCTGGACCGACAAAGACCAAGACGGCAACCTTGTCGCCTACCCGGATACTCTGGTCGGCACCGACTCGCATACCACCATGGTTAACGGCCTCGCCGTGTTGGGCTGGGGTGTTGGCGGCATTGAGGCCGAAGCTGCGATGCTGGGCCAACCAGTGTCGATGCTGATCCCCGAGGTTGTCGGCTTCAAACTGACCGGCGAGATGGTTGAGGGCACCACCGCCACCGATCTGGTGCTGAAGGTCGTGCAGATGCTGCGCAAGCACGGCGTGGTCAATAAATTTGTCGAATTTTACGGTGACGGTCTCGACCGCTTGCCCTTGGCTGACCGTGCCACCATCGCCAACATGGCGCCGGAATATGGCGCGACCTGCGGTTTCTTCCCGATCGACGGTGAAACCATCCGCTACCTGCGCAACACCGGGCGCGACGAAGGCCGCATTGCACTGGTTGAAGCTTACGCCAAAGCCAACGGCATGTGGCGCGACGCGAGCTATGATCCGATCTACACCAGCACCCTCAGCCTCGATATGGGCACGATCGTTCCGGCCATTTCCGGCCCGAAACGCCCGCAGGATTACCTGCCGCTGACCGACGCGAAAGCCTCGTTCGCCACTGAGATGGCGGCCTCGTTCAAGCGTCCGCTGGGCACCGAAGTGGCGGTCAAGGACCATGATTTCACCATGTCGAGCGGTAAAGTGGTGATCGCCTCGATCACCTCCTGCACCAACACCTCGAACCCCTATGTGATGATCGGCGCAGGGCTGGTTGCCCGAAAAGCCCGGGCTTTGGGGCTGAAATCAAAGCCTTGGGTGAAAACCTCGCTCGCCCCCGGATCGCAGGTCGTCAGCGAATACCTCAACGCCGCCAACCTGCAAGAAGACCTTGATGCGGTCGGCTTCAACTTGGTCGGCTACGGCTGCACCACCTGTATCGGCAACTCTGGCCCGCTCGACCCTGCGATTTCGGCAGCGATTTCCGAGGGCGATCTGGTTGCCACCGCCGTGCTGTCCGGCAACCGCAACTTTGAAGGCCGAATTTCCCCCGATGTGCGCGCCAACTATCTGGCCTCGCCGCCGCTGGTCGTGGCCTACGCGCTCGCGGGCGATATGAACATCGACCTCACCACCGAGCCTTTGGGCATCGGCACCAATGGCCCGGTCTACTTGAAAGACGTCTGGCCGACCAACAAGGAAATCTCTGACCTTGTCGAAGCCACCGTCACCCGCGCCGCATTCCAGAAGAAATACGCCGACGTGTTCAAGGGTGATGAGAAATGGCAGGCGGTTGAGGTCACGGATTCGGAAACCTACGATTGGCCCGCGTCCTCGACCTATATCCAGAACCCGCCCTACTTCCGCGGCATGGCGAAAACGCCGGGCGTGATCAGCAACATCCACAACGCCCGCGTGCTGGCCTTGCTGGGTGACATGATCACCACCGACCACATCAGCCCGGCAGGTTCGTTCAAAGCGGGCACCCCGGCGGGTAAGTATCTGACCGAACGTCAAGTTCCGGTGTCCGAGTTCAACTCGTATGGTGCCCGTCGTGGCAACCACGAGGTGATGATGCGCGGCACTTTCGCCAACATCCGCATCAAGAATGAGATGCTGGACGGCGTTGAAGGCGGCTACACCAAGGGCCCGGACGGCATGCAGACCAGCATTTTCGACGCCTCGATGGCCTATCAAGCCGAGGGCACGCCCTTGGTGATTTTCGGCGGCATCGAATATGGCGCGGGATCGTCGCGCGACTGGGCCGCCAAAGGCACCGCTTTGCTGGGCGTCAAAGCCGTGATCGCCGAGTCGTTCGAGCGCATCCACCGCTCCAATCTCGTCGGCATGGGGGTGATCCCGTTCGAGTTCACTGGCGGTGAAACCCGCAAAACCTTGAGCCTGAAGGGTGACGAAGTGGTCAGCATCGACGGTCTGGCGGGCGATCTTAAGCCGCTGTCCACCTTGCCCTGCAGCATCACCTACGGCGATGGCACTGTTAAAACCATCGCCATCAAGTGCCGCATCGACACCGAGATCGAGATTGAATACGTCGAACATGGTGGCGTGTTGCACTATGTTCTGCGCGATCTGGCGTCGCGTTAAGTTTACAACTCATCCATAGATTGTGAAGAGATAAGCACCCCTCGGGGTGCTTATTGGGTTTAATTTGATCCGCGATACTCTGATTCAACGTACTATTGATGCAATTATTCGAACGATTTGTTTCCACAAACAACATAATCCGCCTCATTACTGCCTCCGCAACGCAGCATATCCCTGCGATCCGATGTTGCCTTTGATCAGGTACGATCATCAACTTGTTGATAAAAAACAATAATATCAAACATATCAGAATTTCCACAATCAAAGCTCTGTTGGGCCGGGCAGACGCTGCCACAGTATGAACAAGTTTTCTCGAACAACTTTAGGAATTAGATTTACACGCATTAGTTGTTAATTGTTTCACAGGCCAATTGGGTTAATCTGATCACGGGGACAGAATCAACTCCGGGGTGTTTTACCCCCGGCTTAGGAGGCACTGTCATGCCGGACCGCACAAGAGATATTGAGCTATATGATAACCAAGGAGCTTTGCTCACTCTGGGTCAAAGCCAAGTGCTGAGCTTTACCAATTTCAGCACATCCACAAAAACAACCGTCACATTTGACGATTCCAACCCCAACAATGGCGCGTGGAATGCGTCGGAAGATGCGACCATTGGCGGTGCGCCGGCTGATTTGTTGGGCACCGGACTGTCTTATGCCGGGGTGAAAGTCACCATTCTGGGCATCACCCTTGCCAATATCCAACTTAGCACTCCCGTACGAACAGCCCTGTTGGATGTGAACGGCAACCAGATGCTGCACTTCTACAATGCCGATGGCTCTGAAGCCGATCCGGCCGCATTACTGGATTCACTGACCACCCAGTTGGTCGCAGCACTCAGTGGTCCGATTCCGCTGCCGCTGCGGGCAGCGGTCAACCTGATCCTCGCCAACCCATTGCAATATGTCCAAAATAATGCGCTGCTGACGATTTCGCTGACCGCAGGGGGCTCGCTGCCTTTCGTGCCTTGCTTCACGGCGGGCACGATGATTATGACCCGAGCCGGAGAAATCGCGGTCGAAGATCTGTGTATCGGCGACGAAGTGTTGACGGTGGACAATGGTTTTCGCCCGATCCGCTGGATAGGCACGCGCCGGCTGTCGGCCCACCAACTGCAAATGGCCCCGCAACTGCGCCCGATCCGGATTGAGATTGGCGCGTTGGGAAATGGCCTGCCGCTGCGCCCGCTTGAGGTTTCGCCACAGCACCGATGCCTGATCCGCTCGCACATTGCCCAACGTATGGTCGGTGAGCGCGAGGTTTTGGCTGCTGCCAAGCATCTTTTGGCGGCTGAAGGCATCTCGGTTGTCGAAAGCGATGCCCCCGTGACCTACTTCCATCTGTTGCTCGACAGCCATGAATTGCTGATTTCCAATGGCGCTGCGACCGAGTCGTTCTTCATAGGCCCAGTGGCAATGGCGTCCATGTCCGCCGATGATCGGTTTGAGATCATGACCCTATTTCCCGACCTTAGCACTCAGGAGGCGCACTATGTCATGTCACCGGCGCGCAAGTTTCTCGTGGGTCACATCGCAAAATCCATCGTCGCGCGCGCCATTAAAAATACCATACCTGTCGTCGAATATCGCCATTATATCAGTGCCTAAGCCGGAAGACGAACCAAATGACAAAACAAGTTGGTGGATTTTGCCCTGCATTGCTGGCGGTGCAGCCTTTTGGGTGCTGCTGATCTGTAGCTTACTCGACTGATTGTGCGACACACGCCCGTTTGCGTCCTGCATCTTTGATGTGGGGCGCAACAGTTTGTTTCCAAAGCGATCAAGCCAAGAGCATCCGCGCTTATGTTCTTGTTAAGTTCTCAGTAATATCATGATTACATGGTTTCAGAAAGATGCGCCTATGCCTCAACCCTTTCCGCCGCTTGCCCCGCAAGAAGCAGTTCACAGCCGGATCTGCGCCCAAGTCATCGAAGCCCTGCCTCTCGGGGAACTATCTGTGATGCTGCTGATCGGCCTTGCGTTGTTGCTGGCCTGATCAGCCGCCACAACTCGGCGCAGTTGCAGGCAGCGGCCACAGGGTGAACGCTGCGCCATCGGCGGCACGGCAGGTCAGGATCGGGCGGTTATAGCCGTTATTGTGAAACAAACACTCCACCGTCACTCCGGCTTGACTTCCCGTCATCAGGTTGGTGACTTCAAAAGCCGGGCCAAAGCCCATCGTCAGCGCCGCCCCCGTGCACCCTGCGATCACCACGCCTTGACCCTCGGGCGCAATCGTCACCCGGTCATTCTGCAAAGCCGCGATGCCGCCGCCAAGCCGGCCTATGCGTTCATAACTGCCAGTGAAATAGGCCGGGCCGGGCGTGCCGGGTTTCGCGCTGGCCGGGCCAGCCGCCAGAATCGACACAACAAACAAACCCCAGCGCGCGCTCATGCGGTGAGGGCTCATTCTGCAAGCGCCTTATCCAACTCCGGGCGGAAGCGTTGCAGGTAATCGTCGCCCACCATCGGCCCGATAAACTTGTAAGCCACCGAGCCATCACCACGCAGAATGAAGGTCTCGGGCGGCGCAGTCACACCCCAATCCAGCCGGGTCTTGCCCTTGGGGTCAAAGGCGATGGCGGCAAACGGATTGCCATCCGACGCCAAAAACGCCGCCGCATCATCCGGGCGGTCCATCATATTGACACCCACCACATGAACCCCTTCCGCCGCCAAAGCCTTCAGCGTGCCATTCTCGGCCCGACACGGCGGGCACCAGCTGGCCCAAAAGTTCACCACCGTCACTTTACCCGTGCGCAGATCAGCATCGGTCAGTGCCGGAAACCCCGGCAGAACACCCGCGTTCAGGCTTGGGGCTTGCTTGTCAATAAACACCGAAGGCAGATTCTGCGGATCGCTGCGCTGCATACCGACATAGAACATCACCGCCAGCCCCGCGAACAACACGGGCGGCAGATACATCAGCCATTTAGCCATTTTTCTTCTTCGCTTTCGCTATCTCTGCCCGCGCCTCAACCTCGCTCAAAGCCCGCTTCACCCGCGCGCCTTTCCAGATCGACAGCGCCACCAGCGCCACAATCAGCGCCACCGAAGCCGCATACGACCCGATCACCGCACCGGCATATTTGCCCAGCTCCATCATGCCAACCGCTCCCGCGCCAGCAGCGCCTGCACCCTTCGTGCGCGGATTTCGGTGCGGGTGCGCAGCAACACCAGCGTCACGAACAGCAGGATGAACCCGGCGATACAGACATAAAGCGGCGAGGAATAGACATCCGCCACATGCTCCTCACGGTCCAGAGACAGGCTTGCGCCCTGATGCAGCCCTTGGTTCCAGAACAGCACCGCATAGCGCGACAGGAACGCGAAAACCGAACCCACGATGCACAACACGCTCGTCAGATCAGCCGCTGTATCCGGGTCCTCCACCGCCTCCCACAACGCAATATAGCCGAGATAAAATAGCGCCAAAATCAGGAATGAGGTCAGCCGAGGGTCCCAGGCCCACCACGTCCCCCACATCGGCTGGCCCCAGATTGCCCCGGTTACCAGACCGATCAGCGTGAAGGTCAGCCCAATCGGCGCCGCCGCTTTGGCCGACAGCGCGCTGACATGGTGCCGCCGGATCAGCCAGATCAGTGACGCGACCAGCATCATCATCCAAGCCGAAATCGCCATCATCGCCGCTGGCACATGCAGGTAGATGATCTTCACGGTCGAGCCGAACTTATCCGCATCCGGGGTGAAAAACGCGCCCCAGACCAGCCCGATCACAAGGCACAGCACCGCCGCCCCGGTCACCCAAGGCAGCAGCAGGCCAGAGGTCTGCATGAACCGCTTCGGATTCGCATATTCCCAGATCGACATCGTTATCCTCATCATAGCAAACCTAGCACAGCCGACTTAACGCAGGTTGACGCGGATTGCCGCAGCCGAGGCAAACGGCAACAAAGCCACCGCGCCGCCCGTGATCCCCGCCAACAACGCCAAGGGCGTGCCTACTGCCAAACCCGCCGCGCCGCGCTTCACAACTTCGGCACCGAAAATCAACGTCGGCATATACAGCGGCAGCACCAGCAGGCTCATCAACAACCCGCCCCGCTTCACCCCCACAGTCAGCGCCGCGCCAAACGCCCCGATCACCGACAAAGCGGGCGTCCCCAGCGCCAGTGAGGCCACCAACCAAACATACCCCGCAGCCTCAAGGTTCAAAAGCACCCCCAGTACCGGCGAAACCAGTACCAACGGCAGGCCCGTCACCAGCCAATGCGCCAGCGATTTCACCGCCACCACGGCCTCCAATGGCATCGGCGAGGTCGCCAGCAAATCCAAGCTGCCATCCTCATAGTCCAGCGCAAAAATCCGGTCGAGCGACAAAAGACACGCCAGCAGCGCCCCCACCCACAGAATTCCCGGCGCAATCTGCGCAAGAACGCTCGGCTCGGGTCCCACACCCAACGGCACAATCACCGCCACCAGCAGGAAAAACGCAAGGCCAAGGCCAAAGCCGCCGCCCGCCCGCATCGCCAATCGCAAATCCCGGATCAGCAGCGCGATCATTCAAACGCCTCGTCAAAGGCACCCAAACGCCCGCCCGCCGCAGGGCTGCGCGCCTTGAACGGCGTCAGGTCCAGCACCTCGGCCTCAAGCCCCAGATCAATATGGCTGGCGATCAGCGCCGCGCCCCCCGCGCCGAGATGCCGCGCCACCACGCGCGCAAACAACGCGACCGACGCTGCATCCAGCGACACCGTCGGCTCATCCATCAGCCAGATCGGCCGCCCGGTGACCAGCAACCGCGCAAGCCCAAGCCGCCGTTTTTGCCCCGCTGACAGATGCGCCGCCCGCCTGTTCGCCAGCGACTCAAGGTTCATCTCGGCCAGCGCTTGCGCCACCGAATCTGTGCCATAAGCCGCCGCCCAAAACCGCAGGTTCTCCGCCACCGTCAGCACCGCTTTGACGCCATCGGCATGGGCGGCGTAGGCCAAAGCCTCGGGGGCTACCGTCACCTTACCCGCCAAAGCGGGCTGCAATCCGGCCAAGCTGCGCAGCAAGGTGGTTTTGCCAATGCCGTTCGGCCCACGCAACACCAAAACCCGCCCCGGCATCAGCCGAAACGTCACCCCTTCCAGCACCGCCACGCCGCCACGCGCGACGGCAAGATCGCTTACCTGCATGTCCATGCCCCACCCCTAACCCATCGCGCTCAATGCGAAAAGACCCTGCGACAGCATGGCCTTTCCCATCCCATCCCCTATAGTGGCTGCCAAACAGGAGACACCCATGACCCTATCCACCACCCCCTTCGGCCGCACCGGCAAAACCACCACCCGGCTTGGCTTTGGCGCTTGGGCCATCGGCGGCACTTGGGGCGAAGTCAGCTTAGATGACGCCAAAGCAGCGCTACACGCCAGCCTTGATGCAGGTGTTACGTTCATCGACACCGCCGACGTCTACGGTGATGGCCGCTCTGAACGCATCATCCGCGAGGTTTTGGCCGAGCGCAAAGGTGAGCGCCCCTTTGTCGCCACCAAAGCCGGACGCCGCCTGAACCCGCATACCGCCGAGGCCTACACTGGGCCCGCGATTGAGGCATTCATTGACCGTTCATTGCAAAATCTGGGCGTCGAGTGTCTGGACCTTGTGCAACTGCACTGCCCGCCCACCCCGGTCTACAGCAACCCCGCGATGTTCGAAGCCCTCGACGCCATCAAAGCCAAAGGCAAAATCGCCGCCTATGGTGTCTCGGTCGAGACCATTGCTGAAGCCATGACCGCGATCAAAAACCCCGGCGTTGTCTCGGTGCAGATCATCTACAATCTGTTCCGCCAACGCCCATCTGAGCAATTCTTCAAAGCCGCCAAAGCGCAAAACGTCGCTGTCATCGTCCGCGTACCGCTCGCCTCTGGCCTACTGACCGGAAAAATGACCGCGCAAAGCCAATTCGCCGCTGACGATCACCGCGCCTTTAACCGCAATGGCGAGGCGTTTGATAAGGGTGAGACCTTCTCCGGCGTGCCCTATGATATCGCGTTGCAAGCCGTCGAAGAACTCCGCCCGTTGGTGCCTCAGGGGGCGACGATGGCCGAATTTGCCCTGCGCTGGATTTTGATGGAAGACGCAGTGACGGTGGTGATTCCCGGCGCGAAATCACCTGCTCAGGCCCAAGCCAACGCGAAAGCCGATGCTCTGGCCGAGCTGCCGCCTGCGACCATGGAAAAGGCGCGTGAGATTTACACGCGCCTGATTGCCCCAGAAGTACACGGGTCTTGGTAGTCGCTCAACCCGAACCATCTACACTACGCCACCCCGGCCTTGAGCCGGGGCCTCGCCTCATAACCCATGAGGCCCCGGTCAAATCTGGGGCAGCTTGGTGTTAAACCACAAACAGGGCCGCAGCGATGCGGCGGCCCTCGCCCAAAAGCACGTTATACGTCCGACAGGCAGCGGGCGTGTTCATCGGCTCCACCCCAATGCCCTGCGCTTCCAAAGCCAGCCGAAACGCCTTGGGGATCACCGAAACCTCCGCCCCCAGCCCCACCAGCAACACATCAATCTTGCCCGCCAAAGACAATGGCCCCGCCAGATCGTCAAACCCGCTCCACGCCCCGGCATCCCACGGCGTGATCAGGCTTGGCCCCCGCAAGACATGGTGGCCCACCCGAAAAAACCCCGGCCCATAGCTTTCAATCGCCAAGGCTGATCCGTAGGTGATTTCGGTCAGGCGCATGATCTAGGCGTCAATATTGGCGAATTCGTGATCCGACGGCTTGCCGTTCTTCGGCTTTTCACTGCGGTCCAAGCCAATCATCAACACGATGTTTTTTGCTACGTAGACCGAGGAATAGGTGCCCAAAATCACCCCCATGAAGATCGCAAACGAGAAGCCCCGGATCACATCGCCGCCAAACACCATCATCGAGCCCACCGCGATCAGGGTGGTGATCGAGGTCATAAGCGTCCGGCTGAGCGTCTCATTCACCGACAGGTTCATCACATCGCGCAGCGGCATGGTTTTGTATTTGACCAAGTTTTCCCGCAGCCGGTCAAACACCACCACAGTATCATTGATCGAATAGCCCAAAATCGTCAGCAGCGCCGCCACGATGGTCAGATCGAACTTGATCTGGAAGAAGGCGAAAATCCCCACCGTGATGAACACGTCATGCAGCAGTGCCAAAACCCCGCCCAAGGCGAACTGCCATTCAAACCGCATCCAGATATACAGCATGATGCCCACCGAAGTGACCACCATCGCGAGGATCGAGGTATAGACCAACTCGCCGGAAACCTTCGGCCCGACGGTTTCTTCCGAGACAAACTTGATCGCCGGGTCCAGCTTCAACAGCGAAGCTTTCACCGCCGCAAGTTCCGTCTCACTCACCGCCTGATCTGCCTCGACCGAGGACAACCGGATCATCGCCACATGCTGATCGGCGCGGAACGACGGATCGAACACCTCAGTGATCACCACATCGCCCACCGGCAGCCCGTCCATCGCCTGACGGTAAGCGCCAACGTCAATCGGCTGCGACGAATCGGTGCGCAACGTGGTGCCACCCTTAAAGTCGATGCCGTAGTTCAACCCCTCGGTGCCCCAGAACAGGAACGCCGCCAGCATCAAGAGCACCGAGCCGCCAAAGGTCAGCCATTGGTGTTTGAAAAAGTCGATATTGGTCTTCTCGGGTGCAAGTCGCAAACGCCAAGCCATCAGGTATCTCCTTACACCACGATTTCAGTGGGCTTGCGCCAGTTGAACCAAGCCGAAATGATCAGCCGCGTCACCAGCAGCGCGGTGAACACCGAGGTGATAATGCCGATCCCCAAAGTCACCGCAAAGCCGCGCACCGGCCCCGCACCTAGGAAGAACAGCACGGCAGCGGTGATCAGCGTGGTGATGTTGGCGTCAATGATCGCCGACATCGCCCGCTCGTAACCGATCTCAATCGCCCGCGCCGTGGTTTTATGCACCCGCAATTCCTCTCGTATCCGCTCATAGACCAGCACGTTGGCATCCACCGCCATGCCGATGGTCAACACGATCCCGGCGATCCCCGGCAGCGTCAGCGTGCCACCGATGGAGGACAGCACCGCGAAAATCAGCGCCATGTTGATGACCAGTGCGATGTTGGCGAACAGCCCGAACAACCCATACGAGGCCAGCATGAACAGCGATACCGCCACCACGCCGATCACCGCCGCCTTTTTGCCCGCATCAATGCTGTCTTGGCCCAGCTCCGGCCCAATCGTGCGTTCTTCCAGGAAATTCATCTTCGCAGGCAGTGCCCCCGCCCGCAGCAGCACCGCGAGATTGGTCGATTCCTCCAGCGTGAAACTGCCGGTGATAATCCCGGAGCCACCCTGAATCGCGCTTTGAATCGTCGGGGCCGAGATCACCTTATCATCCAGCACGATCGCAAACGGCTGGCCGATATTGGCCGAGGTATATTCGCCAAACTTCCGCGCGCCTGAGACGTTGAACTTGAAACTCACCGCAGGGCGCGAGTTTTGGTCAAACGACGGTTGTGCGTCGGTCAACTCCTCGCCCGACACCACCGGCTCATCGGCGACGATGTAATAGACATCCTTTTCGTCCGACGAGGCCAGTAGTGAATTGCGCGGACCCGGGTCGGCGGCCGGATTGCTGGTGCGCCCGACCACGGTGTTAAACGTCAGTTTCGCCGTGGTGCCGATGATCGCCTTCAATTCAGCCGCCGAGCCCAAACCAGGCACTTGAATCAAAATCCGGTCGGTGCCCTCGCGCTGAATCGTAGGCTCGCGCGTGCCGACCGCATCCACCCTGCGCCGAATGATCTCAAGGCTTTGCTGCATGGTGCGGGTATCCGTCGCCACCCGTTCAGGCTCCGACAGTTGCACCACAATCTCTTGGCCCTCGGTTGTAACCTCCAGATCCTTCTGGCCCACCCCTGTCAGGCTGACCACGGGTGAGGCCAAAGCCTGCACCTTTGCCACCGCCACCGCCATGCCACCCGCATTGCCAACCGACACCCGCAACACCCCCGGCACCGACGGCATCCGCCGTATCGCCCCGACCTGATCACGCACATCGCGCAACGCGTCACGCACCTCCGGCCACAGGCTGTCGATGCGCTGCGCATAGACATCCGCCACCTGCACTTCGGCCAACAGATGCGCGCCGCCGCGCAAATCCAAGCCGAGATTGACCAAGGCCGAGGGCAGGAATGACGGCCATTTCGCCAGATCCGCCGTCTGTTCGGGTGTGGCCACCCCAGCATTGGCTGCAATCGCGGTGGCGGCGTCGTTATGCGCCTCAACTTCGGTGTAGAACAGGTTGGGAAGCGACGCTGCAATCCCCCAAGCGCAAAGCGCAAGGATCAAAAGGCGCTTCCACAGCGGCGAATAGAGCATGATGTTTTGTCTCAGGTTAGGGTCGGGCTTGGGTTAGCATCGGGTCGCAGCAACGCAGGCAGCAGGTCGAAACCTTACACTGCTTTCGCAGGTTCGGTCTTGTTCATCACCTGAGAAATGGTGTGACGCGGCATTTTCACCTTCACACCTTCGGCAATCTCGACCTCTAGCACACCATCGTCGCCCACTTTGGTGACTTTGCCGATGATGCCGCCTTGGGTCAGCACCTGATCGCCGCGGCGCAAGCCATCGACCATCGCCTTCAGATCCTTCATCTTCTTTTGCTGCGGACGGATCAGCAGAAAATACATGATCGCGAAGATCAGAACCAAAGGCAGGAACGACGCGAAAGCCGAGCCTGCACCAGCGGCACCAGCGGTTTGCGCGAAAGCGGGGGTCACGAACATGGAAGTCCTCTCATTTCGGGGACATTCCCCCTGATTTGTCGGCGGGCACCCTAGCCGCGCTCTGGCGGATAGGCAAGCCAACGCCGATCTAGGCGCTTGATCGGCGCGTTGCAGCCCCCACCCCACAAATTCGCTAAATCTTGTCCAAAATTGTCATCCTCTGTGCGCAAATATCCCACAGGTTTGCCATTGGTATCGCCAAAGGTTCGACAGACCAGTGGCATGGGGGTGTGAAACCCCCAGTTCAACGCTGAAACGCGCACAGCGTCACAAAAACCGATTAAACCCCGGCACCCGCTGCAACACCGCCGTCAACGCCCAAGCCAGAGCAAAGGCGAACACAGCCGCAAAACTGCGGTCCACCGTGTCAGAGAACAGCTTGAACGCCACCAGCATCGTCGCGGGGTGCAACAGATAGATGCCAAAAGCAAATCCGGCCAGCCAAGTCGGCCAAGTGCCTTTGATATTCACCCGCCAGACCGCCTCAAAAATCACCGCCACCAGGATCATCTGCACCGAGGCAAATTCCGGGCTGCGGTTGTACAAAATCCCACTGATCAGCGCCGCCGCCACAATCACCGGCCAGACCAGCCCCATGCGCTTGCCAACAGCCAAGATCGCGCCAAACCAGAACAGCGGCAGCGAGAAAAACCATTGCGGCAGCGGTTGCGGAAAGCCCGCCGGATTGATGAACCAGGCTTGCGGTGCCAGTTTGGCGTGCAGCAGGCCCAAAGGGATCGACACCACCACCAGCAACCCTGCCGCTAGATACATCCGCGCCGGGCGGTCAATAAACCGCGACACCCACGGAATCGTGACCAGAAAGATCATCACAAACGGCAAAAACCACAGATGGATCGACGGCCCGATCAGCAGTGTCCACGGGTCTGACAGCAGCTGAAACGGCTCATCCGACACCACCTCAAACACCACCCGGAAAAACACGCACCAGAACAGCCACGGCAAAGCGATCCGCTGCGCGCGGGCCAACCAGAATCGCTGACCGTCCGAGCGTTCAAACGAGCCCACCGCCAGAAACGAGGTCAGCACCAGAAACAGCGCCAGTGCGGTATAGCCAATATCGGCATAGGGCGCGCGGGCGTGGTCCCAGACAATGCCAAAGGCCGCAGCGAACCGCGCAAGGTCCACCGACCGCCTGTATCCCGCTTTCACACCCGCGCCTGCCAAACCAACCTCATACCTCTGCTTCGGCCATAGCCTAATCCGCCCGTTGCGCCTAGCCCAAGCTTCGGCAACTCTGCGTTTACAATCCGGTGCAAAACACCTCTGCCCAAATCACCGGCATTTCGCCTGTGCTCCGCCCACATTGGAAAATAAAGCCTGAACGTCTATGCGCAAGCCGTTGAAATAACATGAGGCCCCTGCCTGTCCACGCGTGGTCAACCCGCCCTTCCCCTTGCGACCCAAATCGGGCATAACCTGCCCATTCTGATTTCAAGAGGCCAGCCATGCACGATATCCGCGCCATCCGCGAGAACCCCGCCGCTTTTGAAGCCGCTTTGATCCGCCGTGGCCTGTCGGGCATCTCTGCCACAATCCTGAAACTCGATGAAGCCCGGCGCAGCAAAATCCTCGCCTCCGAGACCGCGCAAGCGCTGCAAAACGCCGCCTCGAAAGAGGCAGGAAGCGCGAAAGCACGCGGCGATGAGGCCGAATTCAACCGCCTGCGGACCCTCGTCGCCGAGAAGAAATCCGAAGTGGCCGCTCTTGCTGCCGAAGCCGACCAATTCGACCGCGAACTGCGCGACCTTCTGATGGCGATCCCGAACCTTCCCCTTGATGAAGTCCCCGACGGCGCGGATGAGGAAGGCAATGTTGAAATCCGTCGCTGGGGCAGCCCGCGCAATTTCGATTTCACCCCGGTCGAGCATTTCGAGATTGCAGGCGTCAAACCCGGTATGGATTTCGAGACCGCCGCCAAACTCTCGGGCGCGCGGTTCGTGGTGCTGAAAGGGGCCGTGATCCGCGTCCACCGGGCGCTGTCGCAGTTCATGCTGGATACGCATATCGAGGAGCACGGGCTTCAGGAAACCTGGACCCCGGTGCTGGTTAAAGACGACGCGATGTTTGGCACCAATCAGCTGCCGAAATTCGCCGAAGACAGTTACCAGACCACCAACGGCTGGTGGCTGATCCCCACTTCCGAAGTCACCCTGACCAACACCGTCGCAGGCGACACGCTTGACGAAGCTGCGCTGCCGATCCGCATGACCGCGCATACCCAATGCTTCCGCTCGGAAGCAGGGTCTGCGGGCAAGGACACCTCGGGGATGCTGCGCCAGCACCAGTTTGAGAAGGTCGAGATGGTCACAATCTGCACCCCCGACACCGCTTTGGCGGAACACGAGCGGATGACCACCTGCGCCCAAGCGATTTTGGAAAAGTTGGAAATCCCCTACCGCACCATCGTGCTGTGTACCGGAGACATGGGCTTTGGCGCGCAGAAAACCCATGATCTTGAAGCTTGGCTGCCGGGGCAGAACAAGTACCGCGAGATCAGCTCGGTTTCCACCTGCGGTCAGTTTCAAGCCCGCCGGATGAATGCCCGCTTCAAAGTGCCGGGTGGCAAGCCGGAGTTTGTGGCCACACTGAACGGGTCCGGCCTTGCCGTTGGCCGCTGCCTGATCGCGGTGCTGGAGAATGGCCAGCAGGCCGATGGTTCGGTCGATCTGCCAAGCGCGCTGCACCCTTACCTGCGCGGCAAGACGAGGATTTCGGCGGCAGGCGTTTTAGAGTGAACCACAACCATTCTCAGTCGTAATCAATTCATGAAACGCATCATCCAACCCGCCCTGCTGCTCGCCACGCTTGCTTTTGCGATAGCACCGGCTTTCACGCCGTCGTTCCGGGGCTATGATCCGGCAACGTTTCCGGTTCAGATCGAAAACCCTAGCGTGCAGCCTGCGGGCTACGCGTTTGCGATCTGGGGGCTGATTTATTTATGGCTGATCGCGCATGCCGCCTTTGGCGTGATCAAACGCCGGGGTGATCTGGCGTTCGTCAAACCCGCAGTGCCGCTGACGCTGTCGGTCGCCTTGGGCACGGTCTGGCTTGCCATCGCTGTCGCCTCACCCATTCCGGCGGCAGTTGTGATCGTCGCGATGGCGGCTTTGGCGGTTTATGCCTATGTGATCGCCGACCCCGCGCAGGATCGCTGGCTGCTGTCCGCGCCGCTTGCGATCTATGCGGGCTGGCTGACGGCGGCATCGGCTGTGTCAACCGGCGTGATCTTGGCGGGCTATGGCATTTTGCCGGACACCACAGCGGCGCTTGCGATGTTAGGGATTGTGCTGGTCATTGGCGTCACGGTTCAGATCAACCGCCCCAACCTGCCGATTTACGGCGCAACGCTAGTTTGGGCGATTGTGGGGATTGTGGTGAAAAGCTGGGGCGTGAACCCGACAGTCGCTTATGCAGCCGTTGCAGGAGCGGTGCTGATGGCGCTGGTCACAGCTGCACAGTTGCGTCGGCAAAGCGCTTGAGTACGGCGTGAAAATCTCTCCCAGCGGGGAATGACTTGTGTTTTTGGTCGGTTAGTGAGGCATTTTCCACAATATGTTGTGGTTTTATCAGTCAAGTTATCGCCAAAGAATGAAAAAGCCACTGATCCTTGACGGGATCGGTGGCTTTATATTTTCACCCTAGCCTACTGCCCGGTGTTCTTTTCTTTGTGTTTGCGCAAGCGGCTGGGCGTGTGGAATTTCGGATTGCGGAACGGGTTTTTGTCGGCTTGTGAGCGAAAGGTGATGCGAATCGGCGTGCCCGGCATGGCGAAATGCTCGCGCAACCCGTTCACCAGATAGCGGCGATAGCTGTCGGCCAGATCATCGGGGTGGCTGCACATCACAATGAAGCCCGGCGGGCGCTGCTTTACTTGCGTCATATAGCGCAGCTTGATGCGGCGGCCTTGTGGCGCGGGTGGCGGATGCGATTCGACCATAGCACCCAGCCAGGTGTTCAGACGGTTGGTCGGGATGCGTTTGTTCCACACGGTGTGGGCGGCGAGAATAGCATCATGCAGACGGTCAAGACCCCGGCCAGTCTTACCCGAGACGGTGATCATCGGCGCACCGCGCAACTGTGGCAGCAGGCGTTCAAACATCTCTTTGAGTTCGGCCAGCTTTTCCTGCTTTTCGTCCTCAAGATCCCATTTGTTCACCGCAATCACCACGGCGCGGCCTTCGGTTTCGGCAAAATCGGCGATGCGCAGGTCTTGCACTTCAAACGGGATATCGACGTCGAGCAGCACCACGACCACCTCGGCAAAGCGCACGGCACGGATGCCATCGGACACCGAGAGCTTTTCGAGTTTCTCGTTGATCCGCGCGCGTTTGCGCATCCCCGCGGTGTCAAAAATCTTGATCGGCGTGCCGAGCCATTCCGCCTTGACCGAGATCGCATCGCGGGTGATGCCCGGTTCCGGCCCGGTCAGCAGGCGATCATAGCCGAGGATTTTATTGATCAGCGTTGATTTTCCAGCGTTCGGGCGACCGATCACTGCGATTTGCAGAGGCTTCCTGGCGGTCGGGCGGAAGGCTTCGATATCTTCTTCAAGTTCAGCTTCTTCCTCGGACACATCGACTTCGGTGTCAGGTGTATTCTCGGCCTCACGCTCGGCAAATTCGCCCTGCAGCGGCAGCAGCAGGCGGTAGAGATCGTCCATGCCCTCGCCATGTTCGGCAGAAATCCTGAGCGGCTCTCCCAGACCCAACGACCAGCCCTCAATCGCGCCTGCATCACCTGCGCTGCCTTCGGCCTTGTTCACCGCCAAGATCACCCGCGCGCCCTTTTTGCGCAGGATGTCGGCGAAGATCTCATCGGACGGCGTGACGCCCATGCGGCCATCAATCACGAACAGGCTGACATCGGCCATATCGACCGCACGTTCGGTCAAGCGCCGCATCCGGCCTTGCAAGCTGTCGTCGGTGATTTCTTCCAAGCCCGCCGTGTCGATCACAGTAAAGCGCAGATCTAACAGCTTGGCGTCGCCTTCGCGCAAGTCACGCGTCACGCCGGGTTGGTCATCGACCAACGCCAGTTTGCGGCCAACCAAGCGGTTGAACAGGGTCGATTTGCCCACATTGGGGCGGCCAACGATGGCAAGGGTAAAGCTCATTTCAGGCGTCCGGGTATAACCAAGCTGCCCCCATACACGGGGATAGCCCTAACGGAAAGCGTGAAGTTGGCCGTTGCCGCCGACCACGAACAGCAAACCTTGCGCCAAAGCCGGGGCCGAGGCCGCACCGCCCGGAATTTCGACGCTGTAAACCTGATTGCCATTGGTCGGATCAAAGCCGCGCAAGCTACCATCGCTTGATGCCACAACGATGCGCCCGCCCGCCAGCACCGGGCCATAATGCGCATAGATCGCGTGGCGCTTCTTCGGCTTGTCCTTGACGTAATATGGCATCTCGATGGACCAGATCACCGCACCCGTGCCCGCATCAAGCCGCACCAGACGGGCTTCGTCGTTGACGACAAACACCGAGCCTCCCACCACCAAGGGCGGGTTCAACGCGCCCTCATTCGCCGTCCAAATCCTTCCGCCCGTGGTCATGTCAATCGCCACGGTGCGCCCGGCTGCGGTGCCAAGGTAGACCGTGTTTCCGACGATCACCGGATCGCCCGTCACATCGCCCATGCCGCCATAGCTGCGACCCAACCGCTGGCCGGAAACCCCGGCGTTCCAGATCGGATCGCCCGAAGCCGCCTGCACCGCCGAAATCTGCCCGCTGGCAAACGGCAACACCACTTCATTGTCGCCCACCCCAACCGAGGCCGTGCCGATCATACCGCTGGAGTTTGGCGCACCCGCCTGTTGCCAAAGCTGCTTGCCGGTATCGGCGGATACCGCCAAAGCCGAGCCATCGCGGCCCATCGCGTAAACCACATTGCCCACAACCGTGGGTGCCCCGGTGATCGGGCTGTCAAAGCGTTGCCGCCATGCGATGCCGCCCGTACTGGCATCCAAAGCCACCAACTCGCCATAGCCCGAGGTCGCGTAAACCCGGTTGCCACTGGCGGCCAAACCGGCGCCCGTCACATTGCTGGCCTCACCGGATTCGGGCGTGATATTCGCCGTCCACAGCGCCGCGCCACCGGTCGAGACCGCCGTCACTTGCGCTGTGGCGTCCATGGTGAACACCCGCCCGCCCGAGACCACTGGCGAGGCTGCGATCCGCGACCGCTTGCTGTCGCCTGCGCCGATATTGACGCTGAACACCCGCGCAGGATTGGCCGACAACGCGCCGTTGCCAGAGGCATGACGGGCGTTGCCGCCGCGATGGCTCCATTCAGCATTGGCGGATGCGCCCGGCAGCGCGATGGGCACCGCGGTATTGGCGGGCTCTAGCGACGTGGCGACAGGGGCCGGTTGCCCCTCAAGCGCGACCGAATCTTCAAGCGGCGCGCGCACCGGAAAACGCGTCCCCTCAAGGATCACGTCTTTTTCGCATCCAGCCAGCCCAATGCACAGCATCAGCCCCGCCATCCCGATCTTGCCGCTGGTCATCACGCAAAACACTCCCAGATTTCTTCAACTGCGCCCAAAGGCATTTAGCCCGCATCCACAGCCGCGTTGTCGGCGGCGGGCTTTGGTTCCGGCGGCGTGCCCCCCAAAGCGGTGATCATCTGGCCCGCGCGCTGGCGCAGACCCTGCGGTGCATCCTGATCCTGCATCAGCGCCGCCAGCGCCGCAATCGCATCGTCTTTCTTGCCATCTTCAATCAGCAGATAGGCCAGCTGCTCGGCGGCCAAAGTGCGAAACGCCCGCCCCGGCACCGCAATCGACTCAAGTGCTGCACGCCGATCCGCAATCGGCTGATCCTTGCCCGCCAGCATCACCCGGCGCAAAACCGCGAGATCACGGTAGACCTGCGGCTGACTTTGATCGGCCGTCAACTTATCCAAGGCCGCCAGCGCCGCTGCTTTATCGCTGCCCGCATCGGTGGCCAGCATCAGATCCTTCAGCGCAATCTGCCCGCCATCGGCGGGGATCGCCGCCATTGCCTGCGCGCGGTCTTCGGGTGCGCCCAGATCGACCGCATCCAGCATCGCATCGCCAAAGCTTTGCGCCCGCGCCGCATCGCGCGCCTTGGTCCATTCGGTATAGGCCGCGCCGCCCACGACGCCGAGCACGATCACAGCGCCGATCCAGCCATATTTGCGGAAAATCGCGTAAAGCCGATCACGCCGGACCTCTTCGGTGACCTCGCTGATAAAGCTGTCTGGGTTGCTCACGCTGGCCTCTCTTTCGCACCAAAGCCATGGCCTTGGTTCTTGATCTGCACCCCACGCCCGCGCGCAAAGTCACTTGACCCCTGTCTTACAGGCAAAGCCCGCAACTTGCCAAGCCCTGCGACGGCGCAAGCCTTAGCCCCGCGCTTTGCAGCTGCCGCCAACAGATCACAGTTTCGCGCAAATTTGACAAACCGCCGCGATTAGGACGAATTGTTAACATATTTGCATGAAATGTTTCGAAAACTTGTCCCCTTTGCCCGAGTTGCCCGATGGAACCTGCTGTCCTTGCTAACATCTTCCTGTTTCTCGGCGCTTTGGGCCTCAATATCGGCATGGGAGGCACGGATGACACGTCAGACGACACCCCTGCCAACAATGATCCGCTGTATAACGCGCAAAACTATGCCCATGCGCATGACGGCACCGAGGGCAATGACACCGTCACCGCGGATGCCGACAATCAGGCGTGGTTTTTGCATGATGGCAATGATGATCTGACGGCGTCTTCGGCCAATGACTACGCCAACTTGGGCGACGGCGATGATCATGCCGTGATGGGGGCTGGCAACGACATCGGCCTTGGCGGCGCGGGCAATGACAGCTTAGAGGGTGGCGTCGGTGCGGATTCGCTGTTTGGCGGCGCGGGCAACGACGATGTGCAGGGCAATCTTGGCGATGATGGCCTCGCGGGCGGCGATGGCAATGACGAGGTTTGGGGCGGCTTGGGCGGCGATATTCTGAACGGAGGTGCTGGCGATGACACGTTGTCGGGCTTTCTCACCGGGGCTGCGGGTGCGGGCGGCATGACCGGAGCCGAGGGCAGCGATCAGTTGGTCGGCGGCGATGGCAATGATTTGTTGGTGCTGGGCCACGGCGATATCGGCCAAGGTGGCGCTGGCAACGACACCTTCGATCTCGACACCCGCTGGGACGATGGCGCAGCCATTGCCCATATCACCGATTACAACGCGGCGCAGGACGCTGTGCATATCACCTACACCCCGCATTATTCCTCTGATAGCTCGGCCGAAGTGCCCCCGATGATGAGCCTGACGCATACCCCCGATGGCAGCACCGAGATCAGGATGGACGGCGCGATTGTCGCACAACTGGACGGCGTCGATGATTTCAGCCTGAACGACATTGTTCTGGTGCCCGATGCGGCGACCGATCCGCAATTTGCAGCCGGGCATTACAGCGACGATGTGCAGGGCAGCGCAGGCGACGACAGCCTTGCAGGTGGCAGCGATCCGACCGCTTGGCATCTGGAGGGTGGCGCGGATCATCTGGCAGGGTCGTCGGGGTCTGATTACGCCGATCTTGGCGCGGGCAACGATCATGCCGCGATGGGCGACGGCAATGATTCGGTACTGGGCCACGCGGGCGAGGACAGCATCGACGGCGGTTTGGGCGCTGACACCCTGCGCGGCGGCGACGGCTTGGACACGCTGCATGGCGGCGATGGCGCAGACCGCATGGCAGGCGATTCCGGCAATGATCTGATGGCGGGTGGTGCGGGCGCGGACAGTCTGCTTGGCGGTGGCGGCGATGATACGTTGTCAGGCTATTCCGACACCCATTCCGCCGAAGCCAGCCTGACTGCGATTGATGGAGTTGACACGCTTTCGGGCGGCGATGGCCGCGACACCCTTATCATCGGCCACGGCGACACCGCCACGGGCGGTGCTGGCGCGGATCGCTTTGAGATCGAGCATCAATGGGCAGACAGCACCGCCGCCGCCACGATCACCGATTACATTTTCCAGACCGATCAGTTGGAATTGCATTACGCGCCGCATTTCGACGCCAATCACGTTGAAATTCCCCCGGTCGTCACCATCGCGCAATCTGCCGGATTTTCAGCGATCAGCCTCGATGGCGTGGTGGTCGCCAATGTGATGGGCAGCCATGCCGTGGGGCTTGCCGAGGTGGTGCTGGTGCGCGAGGGCTGATCAAGGCTCTGCCAGTTGCGCCTCGATCACCCCGATCCACCCCGCCCGCCCCGGATCAAGCCGCCCCTGTGCTTGCAAGGCTTTCAATATCGCCAAAGCCTCGCGCTGACGTGGTTTGGGGTCGTCTTCATAGATTGACAGCCGCACAAGGCTGGCGACAAGGTTCAACTGCTTCTCGACATTGCCCGGATCACGCGCCGCGATGTCGGCCGAGATCGCATAGCTTTGTCGCACCAAATCGCGTGCGCGTACCGGATCGCCCTGCATCAAGGCCACATCACCCAAGCGGTCCAGATTGCCCGCCAAATCCTGCTGGCGGCTGGCATTGCCCGGATCGGCCTTAGCCAGCGCCTGCGAGATCGCTTGCGCTTGCGTGAACCGCCGCTCTGCCTCGACATAATCCTGGCGCTTGAACGCGAGATCGCCCAAGCGAGACTGCGCCAGCGCCACGCTGCGCTGCCAATCGGCGTTCGCAGGGTCGAGCGCCGCCAGTTTCAGTCGCAAATCCAGCGCCTTAGCGTAAAGCTCTGCCGCCTCGGACGGGGCTGCCAGTGCCGCCCGCGCATCGCCCAGTTTGACATAGCCCATCGCCAGATCGCTTTGCCATTTGGTTTGCCCCGCGTCCTTTGCCACCAGTTTTTCCAACAGCGCCACCTCGGCTTTGAACCGCAGCAGGGCTGCTTTCGGGTCATTCAGCGCCAGAAACACATCACCGATCTTGTCCAGACTGGTGGCCAGATCATTGCGCAGATCATCCCGATCGGGCAGCCGCGCAAGCAGGGCCTGCCGCAAAGCCATCGCCTCATTATAGACCACCAAAGCCCCACGCGGATTGCCCGACAGCTTGCGCAGATCGCCGACCCGGTCAAGCGACAGCCCCAGATCGCGCCGCACATCATCACGATCAGGAAATTCGATCACGAGTTGCCGCAGTACCGTCAGCCCGGCCTCTTGCAGCGCCAAAGCCTGCGCCAGATCGCCGCGCAACTGCGCCACATCGCCGAGTTTCGATTGTGAGACGAACACATCATGCCGCCATTTCAACGGCGCATCTTTGCGCGCGGCCAGGTCCTGATCGACTTCTAACGCGGCACGAAATTCGGCCTCAGCCCCGGCCAAAACGCCCTGCAACAGCAGCATATCGCCGATATTCACCCGCGCCACCGACCAGTTGCGCCGGAAATCGGCATCCTGCGGGGCTTCGGCCACCCGTGCGGCGGCAATGTCTTGCCAAGCGCGATAGCTGCGCAGCGCAAAGCTGGTGTTGCCAATGTTACGTGACAAATCGCCCTGATCCCACAGTAAATCTGTGTAAGCCTCGCGGTCTGGGCGGGATAAGTCCGGTCCCTCCAATTCGGCATAAAGCGCCAGAGCCTTGGTCAGATCCGCCATTGCCAGATCATAGCGCAAATCGGCTTTCGCGGCAGAGGCCGCCAGCGCATGGGTCTGCGCCTCGGACAAAGTCCGGCTGCGGTAATTGTCGCGCAACGCATCCCGCGCCCCGGCGTCCAATTTCGCGGCCTTGTCCAAAGCCGCGCGCGCGAGGTCAAACGCGCCCAAATCCAGCGCCTGTTCAGCCTCTGCCCGGAACTCGGCCACCTTTGGGTCATCCGCCGACAACAGTTGCACCTGCGCGCGAAACCGCAGGAAGGATTCCGCCGATTGCACCAAGGCCTGCGCCCGCGCACTGCGGTCTTTACCCGCCAAATCCGCCGACATCAGCGCGCCATAGAGCGGGGCCAGCGGCATATCCTTGTCCCGCGCCAAAGCCTCAACCTCGGCGCGCAACTCGGCAGGCAGCCCCGCCATTGCCACCAACAGCCGATCCCGCTCACCCAATTCCCCGACCTCAGCCGCGAAAAACAGCCTCGGCAAACCGCTTTCGATATAGGGCAACTGCTTGCCCCGGCTGCGGTCATAGACATCCTGCTGCACCAAGGTCAGCGCCGTGCGCACCTCGACGCCGGGGGTCGCAAAATGCCGCAACAGGGCTTCGGTGAAGGGGGAGTCCGCGCCCGTGCCATCCGCCGCCACCTCACCCGGAGCCGCCGAGAACGCGAACAACACCCCGTCCGCGCGCCCCACCCGGCCCAAACCGGGCTTGGGCTGATCCACCGCATCCTGCAACTCGACAGCCGAGCGCCCTTGCCCCGAACCCCCACCGCCCCAAGGATCTTCGCGGCAGGCATCCAGCAAAACAATGCCGATGGGGGCGACCGAGGCCAAAGCCGCCTGCACTTCTGCCAGCGGCAAAGCACTGCCCGCCACCGCCTCTGCCGTGCCCGCCTGCGCATCGACGGGCAGCAGGTAATTCACCCCGGCTATCTCAACTCCGTGGCCTGCGTAAAACAGCAAGGCCACGTCCGCCCCTGCGCCATCCTCACGAAAATCCTGCAAGGCCCGCCGCATCCGCTTCAAATCGCGGTTGGTTTCCACGGTCACTTCAAAGCCTAACCCCGAAAGCAAGCCCTCGACCGCCACGGCATCATTGACCGGATTGTCCAGCTTGCGCAGATGGCGGTAATCCTGCGCCGCAAGCACAAGCGCCACCCGCCGTTCGGCCATGGCCTGCACGGGCAGCAAAAGGCAAAATATTAAAAACAATCGGGGCAGCATGAAATCACCAGACAGCGGTTTATGTTCGATCTTTTTCAGATTGAACACAAACCAAGACAGGATCAGCCTATGAATGTCGCGTATTAAGGTAAGCCCATCCTGCCCCGAAAGCCGCAAGCCGTAAAGCAAAGCCTCAGGCCGCCTGCGCTTCTTCCTCATCCGCAGATTGCCGCGCCCACATCGCCGCGTATTTGCCATCGCGCGCCAGCAACTCGTCATGCGTGCCGCGTTCGGTCACCACGCCGTCCTCCAGCACCAGAATACAATCGGCATCGGCAATCGTCGAAAGCCTGTGCGCGATGGTGATCACCGAACGGCCCTGCCCCATTTCGCGCAACGACTCCTGAATACTTTGCTCGGTCTGGGTGTCCAAGGCGCTCGTCGCCTCATCCAGCACCAGAATCGGCGGGTTTTTCAACAAAGTGCGTGCAATGCCGACGCGCTGCTTCTCGCCGCCCGACAGCTTCAAGCCGCGCTCGCCCACGGTCGTCGCGTAGCCATCTGGCAATGAGATGATGAAATCATGGATCTTCGCCGCCTTCGCCGCTGCGACAATCTCGGCCTCAGTCGCCCCTGCCCGGCCATAAGCGATGTTGTAATGCACGGTATCGTTGAACAAAACCGTGTCCTGCGGCACCACGCCAATCAGCCCGTGCAGAGAGGTCTGCGTCACATCGCGCAGATCCTGCCCATCAATGCGGATGCTGCCCCCGGTCACATCATAAAACCGGAACAACAACCGCCCGATGGTGGATTTACCCGAGCCCGAAGGCCCGACCAACGCATAGCGCTGCCCCGGTTTCAGCGTAAAACTGATGCCCTTCAGAATGGGTCGCGACGGATCATAGGCAAAGCGCACATCGTCAAACGTGATCTCACCTCCCGTCACCTGCAACGCCACGGCGCCGGGTTTATCGGTGACTTCCTCGGGCTGTTCCAACAGATGAAACATCGCTGCCATATCGACCAGTGCTTGGCGGATTTCGCGGTATACCGTGCCAAGAAAGCCCAACGGCATGGTGATCTGCACCATATAGGCGTTGACCATGACGAAATCGCCGACGGTGAACTGACCAGCCTCTACCCCGTAAGCCGACATCACCATCACCAGAATAAGCCCGGTGGTGATGATGAAACTTTGCCCTATGTTCAACACCGACAAAGACTGCCCGGTGCGCACCGCAAAGCCCTCATACGCCGCCATCGCGCCATCATAGCGCGCTGCTTCCCGCGCCTCGGCATTGAAATATTTCACCGTCTCAAAGTTCAACAGAGAGTCAATCGCCTTCTGGTTGGCGTCGGTATCCTGATCATTCATTTGACGGCGGATTTGCACCCGCCATTCAGTGACCTTGAAGGTGTAGGTCACATAGATCGTGATCGTCACCACCACGACCACGGCATATTGCCAGCCGAAATACAAAGCGAAGATGATCGACACCAGCGACAGTTCCAAGATCAACGGCCCGATCGACAGCAACATGAAGCGCAGCAGGAAATCGACACCCTTCACGCCACGCTCGATCACGCGGCTAAGTCCACCGGTCTTGCGGGTGATGTGATAGCGCATCGACAGGCGGTGAATATGGGTGAATGTCTCTAACGCCAGCTTGCGCAACGCGCGCTGGCCAACCCGCACGAACACCCAGTCGCGGGCTTCGCCTAGTGCCACTGATCCGAACCGCGCCAAGCCATAGGCCACGGTCAGCCCGACAGCCCCCAAGCCCAGCATGGTCGCCGCACTCGGGTCTTTGCCGACCAAAGCATCCACCGCCTGCTTGTACATGAACGGCATGGTGATCGACACCAGCTTGGCGGCAAGCAAGAACAACAGGGCTGCGACCACCCGCAGCTTGATCCAAGTCTCACCTTCCGGCCACAGGTAAGGGGCCACGCGTTTCATCGTGGCCCAGCCGCCCGCATGGCCGTCGGTGTCATCTGTCGCACTGGCCGCCACCGAGCTGGCTGTGGCCGCGCTGGCTGTTCCCGAACTGGCCGCCACCGAACTGGCTGTTCCCGAACTGGCTGTGGCCGCGCTGGCCTTGACTGTCGTATTCCGCATCACTTGATCCTTCATCGCAGGGGCCAAAAGGCCGCACCCGCTTTACCGCATCCCACATATCCACTACACCAAGATAGTTCAATGATTCATGAGCAGTTGAAACGTGGAGAAATCCCAAGCCCTCGCCGCACTCTCCGCGCTTGCCAATGATGCAAGGCTGGATCTGATGCGCCTGCTGATGCCCTTGGGCGATCAGGGACTGGCTGCGGGCGAGATCAGCCGGGCTTTGGGGCTGTCATCGTCGCGGTTGTCGTTCCATCTGGCGGCTTTGGAGCAAGCGGGCCTGATCCGTTCGCGCAAACTGGCGCGCAATGTGTTCTATTCGGTCGATGCCGCAGGCATGGGGGCTACGATCAGCTTTCTGCTCAACGATTGCTGCATGGAACACCCCGAGGTGATGGCCTGCTGCCGCCACGGCCAAACCGTGGCAGCCCCGGTGATATCGCCCGCTGCAATGACCCCGGCTACGGCGCCGCAGGAATCGTAAACACCTGACCCGGATAGATCAGGTTGGGGTCTTTGATCTTATCCTTGTTGGCCTCAAACACCTGCACATACATCACGCCATCGCCAAAATTCTGCTGCGCGATGCCCCACAGTGTATAACCCGGCTGCACCGTGACAGAGACCGGGGCCACAGCCGCAGGTGCCACAGCCGCAGGTTCTGATACGACAGGTGCGGCGGCGGCAGGTGCCATTTCAGCAACTGCCGTTTCTGGGACAGGTGCTGCGTCAGGGACCGCTGCGGTGGCTTCAACAGGCGCGGCCTCGACAACAGGGGCCGTACCCGCTGCGGCGGGTTCAGCCGCAGGGGCTGCATCGCCCGTCGCAACCTCTGTCGCCGCAGCAGGCGACACTGGAGCCACCTCGACGGCAGTGGTATCCGCAGTTGGCGCAGGTTCTGCCACAACGGGCGCTGCCTCGGCACTCACCTCAGGTTGAACCGCAGGCGTCGAGGCCGCAGCCAAAGCCTGCAAAGTCTCGCGCTTGAACGGGGTTTCAAACCGCGAACTCACCGTGCCATCCGCCGCCAGCTGATCCACCCGCAAGGTGTAAATCCCCGCCGCCACATCTGTCAACGTCGCAGCCCAAGCCCCATCCGGCCCCGCCGCCACATCGGCAATCGCCAGACCGTCGAGATAGACCCGCAATCCCGTCCCGGCCCCGGCCCGCCCGCCCAGCATCACAGCACCATCCGGGGCATAGCTGATCGTGTCCAGCGTGACCGCGCCCGCCAATTCAGCAGGTATTTCGCCACCAGATTGCAGCACCTTCACGCCCTCAGGCGCGATCAACACCGCCGCCGGAGCCTGCAAGGCGGTTGCCGCCGCAGCTTCAGAAGTCGCCGTCTCCGTAATCGCCGTTTCCGTGGCCGCCGTCTCCGTGGCCGCCGTCTCCGTGGCCGCCGTTTCTGGGGCCGCCGTTTCTGGGGCCGCCGTTTCCGTGGCCGCCGCAGCAACCGCAGCCAAAGCCACCGTCTCGGCCCCCTTCACCGCAACCCCATCCGCGCCCGTCGCCTGCAAGGATAACAACCGCGCCACCGGGCTGGGCGGCAGATCGAACAAAGCCGCAAACTTGCCCTGCGCGTCCGTCTGCGCACGGGCAACCTCAATACCATCGACCAGCATCGCCACCGCTGCCCCCGGCGCAGCCTGCCCCGCCACCGTCGCGGCACCATCAGCCGCAATTCGGGCCAGATCAAAGCTGGGCAGGATCGCGGCTGTCGCAACCGTGTCGATCGAACCCGAGCCTGCCGGAACCACCGTTTGCACAGCCTTATCATCCGCGGGTGCCGCAGCCGGGTCAACCACAGCACTCGCACCCGCAACTGGGGCTGAATCCGCCAGTGGCGCAGGCGCATCTGCCGCCGTTTGCGCCGCAGAAGCGTCAAGCGAAGCCACAGCCCCAGCCGTCGCTTCCGTGCCCGCAACCGCCGCCGGAACCTGTGCTGCCGGAACCTCGGCCCCCTGAACCTCTGTCGCCGTCACCGCAGCTTGATCCGCCGCAGGCACCGCCACCTCTGGCCCGCGCGCAAAGCCGAAATACCCCGCCACCGCCACAACCGCAGCGCCGCCCAGCAGCACAGCCCCGCGCTCGCCCGCACTCAGTCCACTCCAACCAGCCATCGATTCCCCCCGAGTAAGGCGTATTCAAGGCCTGTTCCCGGCCCTTCTTCCTTTCGTCATGGAACCGCTATATCAGGCGTTAAAGCAACAATTTTCGGATAGATATGCCCATGGCCCGTGCTCTGTCTTCGATCTGTGTCTTCTGTGGCGCGCGCGCTGGCAGCAATCCCGCCCATACCGCCGCCGCCCGCGCCATGGGCGCGGCCATCGCCGCCCAAGGTTGGCGCTTGGTTTACGGCGCAGGCGATGTCGGTTTGATGGGTGAGGTCGCGCGTTCGGCGCAAAGCTCAGGGGCCCCCACTTTCGGCGTCATCCCGACGCATCTGATGACCGCCGAGCGCGGCAAGCAAGATCTCAGCCAGTTGGTGATCACCGAAGACATGCATGAGCGCAAAAAGGTGATGTTCATGAATTCCGACGCCGTCGTGGTGCTGCCGGGCGGTGCGGGTTCCCTTGATGAGTTTTTCGAAGTGTTGACCTGGGCGCAAATCGGCCTGCACCGCAAACCGATCTTCCTATTGAACTCCGAAGGCTACTGGAACCCACTGATCGCCCTGATTGATCACATCATCGCGGAAGGCTTCGCCGATGCTTCGGTGAAGGGCTATTTCACCGCCATCCCCGACGTGCCCGCCCTGACCGAAGCCCTGCGCGCGGCCTTGTCCTGACGCCACGCACATCTTTAGGTTGCGCCCCGACCGCAGACCGCTAAACTGCCCATGGATGCGCCCCATGCAGTCAGGAAATGCCATGACCGACGCTCAACTTATCCGCAGCCTGCAATCTATTGGTATGGCATGTTTCGTCGCCCACCTGCCGCTGTTCGCCAATACCAAACTTAGCAACGAAACCATTGCCGCAACGCTAAATCATAGCTTTACCGCCAAAGCCTCGCGCAGCCGCACCAGCCATGCACGGGCTATCCTGCGTGCAGGCCGACTTGCCGACGCACTTGAGCTAATCTCGACCGCCCGTGTGCCGACCCTCGTGCAAAATCAGGCAAGATCAGCCCGCAACGCGCTGGGGTGATATTGGGGTAAAGCGGGGGTAATTAACACAACAAAACGCCCGCCCGGTTCCCAGGACGGGCGTTGTTGATACGGTGATAAACCTTACAGCTTGGCGCTTACCGCTTCCCAGTTGACCAATTTGTCAAGGAAGTTGCTCAAATACGCCGGACGCTTGTTGCGGAAGTCGATGTAGTAGGAATGTTCCCAGACATCGCAGCCGAGCAGCGCGGTTTGGCCAAAGCACAAAGGATTGACGCCGTTTTCGGTCTTGGTGACCTTCAAAGCGCCGTCCTTGTCCTTCACCAGCCAAGCCCAGCCCGCACCGAACTGACCAGCGCCAGCGGCGGCGAAATCTTCCTTGAACTTGGCAACCGAGCCAAACGCCTCAACCAAAGCTTTTTCCAAAGCGCCGGGAATGGCGTTGCCCGCAGGCCCCATCACTTCCCAGAACAGGTTGTGATTCCAGTGCTGCGACGCGTTGTTGAAGATACCATTCTGCGCCACGGAACCCGCGACATAGGTGCCTTTGACAATGTCTTCCAGCGATTTGGACTCCCACTCGGTGCCCGCAATCAGCTTGTTGCCGTTGTCGACATAGGCTTTGTGGTGCAGATCGTGGTGGAATTCCAACGTCTCTTTCGACATGCCAAGGGCCGCCAAAGCGTCATGTGCATAGGGAAGATCGGGAAGGGTAAAGGCCATCGGAGGTGCTCCTGTTCAGATATGCGTTGCACTCTATAAGTGACTTTGAAGCGGCAAGGTCAAGAGCAAGTGCTGCATTTCCCGACTTCTTTACTCGTCCTGCGCAAGACCTTGCCAGCCGTCACTTGCCAGCATTAGTTACTTGTTGATCGTGCAGCGCCCCTCGCTGGAGAACTGGTTGTCATAGCCCACCGGCGTCACTGTCAGCGACAGGCGGCCATCCTTGAAAACCCGCGCGCGATATTCCCAAGAGGCACTGTCGCTGGTGCCTTTCACGGTCTTCAACTTCCAGTCGAACACCGTGCGCACATCGCTGTCCGACTGCACCTTACCCTGAATTGGCTTGCCGACAGTGCCCATGATGATCGGATCATTGACCAAAACCGCACCCGTAGCCTTGTCATACGAGATCACATATTCGGGCTGGATCACCGAATCCGAGCGGCCCACGACGGGCTTGCAATCATAGACCACCGGCTTGGCACTGACCACGCCCGCCGCCAAGACCAGCGCCACAGTGCAAGCAAACGCCTTAACACGCATCCGCATCTGACAGAATCCTTTGTAAAACCCAGACCTCTACCAGAGCGTGCCGAGCCGTGACGCGTCAAGCCCTAACGCAATGCAAACGTTAGGAAATCTCGCTGCCCTTGGTCGCGGAATGGCTCAGCAATCCCATCACATATCCCGCCACCGAGCGGAAACACACCACGGTAAAGCCATCACCATCGCGCCAGAACGCCGCAGCCACCTGCGCCGCGCGGGTGCGGCGCAATTCCTTCGGCCCCAATGTGGCGAAATCCACCGGGGACAGCTTGGCCAACACCTGATCCGCCTTGGCTCCCTCCACCCGGAACACCGCGCGGGCATCCGACAAGGTTACCGCCAGATGATGCTGGCCGCGCAAAGCCTCGGCAATCGCCGCCAAAGCCGCGTCGGTCTCGCCGTAAGGCAGCAGCAGCAGATATTCGTCCGGGCTCATCCAGCCCGCCGCTTTTTCGCCCGCAATTTCAATCTGGCGCTGCGCAGGCACAGCCGTCCCCGCCGCCGCCATGATCGCCGCTGCCAGTCCCGGCAGATCAGCTTTGGCGCGCAATGAAATCATCCCCACTGGGCCAATTTCCCGCACCTTGGCAAAGCCATCAAACGAGGCATGACCAATGGCGCTGACAGGTTTGGCCCCGGCGATCTGGGCGCCGGCGATCTGGTCACTGACTGCATCAGACATTATTCTTCTCCCCGTCTTTGTCATAGAACACCGGATCAACCACGCGGGCCTTCACCACGCCGCCGGTGATCGTGGTAAACTCCACCACATCGCCAAGCCGCTCCATGCCGCCCTTGATCAACCCCATCGCAATGCCCTTTTTCAAGGTCGGCGAGAAGTAGGTCGAGGTCACCCGGCCTTGGGTATTGCCCTGCCCATTGGCATTCTTACCCGGCGAAGGAATATAAGCGCCGTCCTGAATAACCGAGCCGTCCAGAGTCTCAAACCCGGCCAGCTTCCAACGGTCGTGCGAGGCCAGATAGGTCCGCTCTTGCCCGCGCTTGCCAAGGTAATCTGCCTTCTTCTTCGAAATCGCCCAGCCCAGGTTCAAATCCTGCGGAATGATGGTGCCATCGGTCTCATCGCCGATCATGATAAAGCCCTTTTCGGCCCGCATGATGTGCAACGCTTCAGTGCCATAAACCATCGCGCCAAACTCTGCGCCCGCTGCGTGCAAGGCCTCCCAGAACGCCAGCCCCATGCTTGCCGGAACCGCGACTTCATAGGACAATTCGCCCGAGAAACTGATCCTGTACACCCGTGCAGGAAAGCCGCCCAAGGTGCCGTCGGCCCATTGCATGAACGGCAGGGTTTCCTTGGAAACATCCATTCCGCAGAGTTTCTCCAGCACTTTCCGAGCGTTAGGCCCGACAACCGCCACCTGAGCCAGCTGCTCGGTCACGTTGGCAGTATAGACCTGCCAATCCCACCACTCGCATTGCAGCCAATCTTCCATCCAGGCATGGATACGATCCGCGCCACCGGATGTGGTGTGGCAAAGCCAGGTATCCTGATCAATCCGCGCCACCACGCCGTCATCCGACAGGAAACCTTGTTCCGAACACATCAGCCCATAACGGCATTTGCCAATCGGCAGAGTGCTCATCACGCCCGTGTAGAGCATATCCAGGAACCGCCCCGCATCCGGGCCCTTGACGATGATCTTGCCAAGCGTCGAGGCATCCAGCAGCCCCAGATTGCTGCGGGTGTTGATCACCTCACGATGCACCGCCTGCTCGTGGTTCTCGCCCGCACGCGGGAAGGTGTAGGGCCTGCGCCACAGCCCGACGGGTTCAAAATACGAATGGTTCTTCTCATGCCACGCGTGCATCGGCGTCTTGCGCAGGGGTTGGAAGATATCCCCGCGAGATTCCCCCGCCAAAGCCCCCAAAGTGACCGGCGCATAAGGCGGGCGGAAGGTGGTAGTGCCCACCTGCGGAATTTCTTCATGTAACGCATCAGCTAGAACAGCCAGACCATTGATATTGCTCAGCTTACCCTGATCTGTTGCCATGCCCAAAGTGGTGTAACGCTTGGTATGCTCGACCGAAGTATAGCCCTCCCGCGCAGCCAGTTGCACGTCAGACACCTTCACATCGTTCTGATAATCCAGCCACATCTTGGCCTTCAACGCCGGACCCGCGCCCTGCGGCATGATCCAGACCGCTTCCATATCCGCTTCGGGTGCCGCATCGGCCACAGCCGCCTTAGCCTCGGCCTTAAAGCCCGCCGCAATCGCCGCCGCAGCCCCACCTTTGGCACCGCAAACCAAAGCCTCAGCCGCCGTCATCGCGCCATTGGCATTGCCGACAGGCACCACCATCGCCAGACCATCCGCGCCAGTCGGCGGACGCGTTGCATCAGGGCGGAAATGCGCATGGGTCTTGTCCCAGATCAGCTTGCCGCCGCAATGGCTCCACAGATGCACGACAGGCGACCAGCCGCCCGACATCGCCACTGCATCGCAGGAAATCTCTTCCAGAACAGCGCCTTCACCGGCTTGCACACAGAGCGACACCCCGGTGACACGCTTGCCACCCTTGACGTTGGCAATCGCCTTACCAGCCTCAACCCGGATGCCCATCGCCCGCGCTTTCGCAGGCAGATCACCCATAATGCTCGCCCGCGCATCCACAATACACGGTACCGACAGCCCCGCCTGCACCAGCGCAATCGCGGTGCGGTAGGCGTCGTCGTTGTTGGTCACAACCACGGTGCGATCACCCGGAGACACCGCGTAATTCACCACATACTCGCGCACCGACCCCGCCAGCATCACGCCGGGAATATCGTTGCCTGCAAACGACAACGGCCGCTCAATCGCCCCCGTCGCTGTGACAATCTGGGCCGCCCGAATACGCCACAGCCGATGCTTCGGCCGTCCATCGCCCGGCGTCGTGTCGGCGACCTTCTCTTCGGCCAGCACATAGCCGTGGTCATACACCCCCGCACCCATCGTGCGCAGACGCATCGTCACATTGTCCATAGCGGCAAGGGCTTGCACGGCAGAGTTGATCCAGATGTCCGCTGGCTGACCCTCAATCACATCGCCATCGACAGGCGCACGCCCGCCCCAATGTGCGGATTGTTCCAGCAGCATCACCCGCGCACCCGAAGCGCCCGCGACCAGCGCCGCCTGCAAACCCGCAATGCCGCCACCCAGAATCAGCACATCGCAAAAGCTGTAGGTATACTCATAACGATCCGCATCCCGCACGGTTGGGGCCTTGCCCAGACCAGCCGAGCGGCGGATGATCGGCTCGAACACATGTTTCCACGCAGCCCGCGGCCACATGAAGGTCTTGTAGTAAAAGCCCCCCGGCAGAAACCGTGCAAGCGTGTTGTTGATCACGCCGACATCGAATTCCAACGAGGGCCAGTGGTTCTGGCTGGCGGCTTCCAGCCCATCAAACAGTTCCGTGGTGGTCACGCGCTGGTTCGGCTCAAACCGACCATCGCGGCCCAAACCCACAATCGCATTGGGTTCTTCCGGCCCCGCCGCCACCAACCCACGCGGGCGGTGATATTTGAAACTGCGGCCCAGCAGAATCTGGTCATTGGCAAGCAGCGCCGCCGCCAGAGTATCCCCCGCCAAGCCGCGCAACTTCTTGCCGTTAAACGAAAATTCCTGCGGTGCGGCGCGGTCGATCAACCGGCCACCTTTTGAGAGACGGGTGCTCATTTGTAACCCTTCCAGTCCGGCCGCTTGGCCTTGATCTTGTCTTGCAACTCAGCAGGCGGAGCCGAAGACTGCGCCGCATAAGTGCCGAACACCTCCAAAGTGTTGGTGTCCCGCGCCGCCAAAAACCACTTGCCGCAGCCATAAACGTGCCGCCAGCGTTCAAAATGCACCCCCTTGGGGTTTTTGCGCGCGAACATGTAATCTTCAAACTCGGTGTCCGAAGACCCCGGCCCAAAGCGCTTGAGATGCGCCTCATAGCCCGGCGTCAGTTCGGTTTCTTCGGCTTTGACGCCGCAATACGGACATTCCAGAATCAGCATAGCGTCATCCCTGTTGGCAATTTGGGCGCAGGGGTCTGCGCAAACGAGAAAAGGGCGGACACCGCACGGTGTCCGCCCAAATTGGTCAGATCAAAGCCAGCCCGCAGGCCCGCAGTGTTACGGGTTGGCAGGTGCTGCCGGAGGTGTGGCAGGTGCCGGGTCAGCGGGCGCAGGCGTGACAGGATCAGCAGGCGCAGGGGTGACCGGATCGGCAGGGGCCGGGGTGACGGGGTCAGCCGGGGCTGGTGCGACAGGGTCAGCAGGTGCTGGAGCCACTGGATCAGCCGGAGCTGGCGTAGGCGTTTCCACCGTGACGGAGTTGGTCGTGCCGCCGTTGTCAACAGCCTTGGGCGCGCCTTGGCCGAACACAAACCACAACAGCAGCGCGACTGCGGCGACAAGACCGCCGACGATGAAACCGGTGTTGCTGGATTTGGGGACGGTCGTGTTACGCTCGGGTGGGCGATATTGGTCAGACATGATGCAGTCTCCTTGCAGAAGGTATCTGGCAAGGTAACGCGGCTGTGCGCGTTTTGGTTCCGTGGGGGGGAGGAGGCTAGCATCAGTGTGCGACTCCAAAAAAAAGATCGCCGAAACCCCATTGCATCGTAGCAATGACAACAATCAAGGCTTGAAGTCTGCCAGCGCGAAAAGCCACTTTCGTAACAAGCGCATCAGCGGCAAGGCCACGTTGGACGTTTAGGGCGTTTGCTGCTTCCCACTCACCCAAAGGAAATTGGCCTGTTGCAGCCGAATGACGCAACATTTTTTCGTCAGCCAAACCCGAAACCGCATTCGGCAAGTTCAGCGACAACTGCTCAAAAAGCTCCTTAACGGCAAATGTTAGTAGCGTGTTGTTATCTAGAGCCACACGAACAGCTTCTGCCTGATAATTTACCTGATCACTTGTTCGTTGTAACTTCTCATGCAGCCCAACGGGATATGGTAGTGCATGAGAAATAGATGCAAAGTAATCTACCGCCACAGCAGTTCCCATCGCACCTAGGCGTGCGAACATTGGACCATTTCCAGACCAAAAATATACCGCAGATATTACCAACCAGAGAGCAATCGCTCCCATGCCGACAACATCAACAACTTTGGCTCTTTCCATCAATGCGCCACCCCAGCCGCGACGCTTTCATCAATGAACTGGCCTTCCTTGAATCGCCACATGTTGAACGCCTCGGCCAAAGCCCCTGGCTCGCCTTTCGCCATCAGCTCGGCCATCGCCCAGCCTGATCCCGGAATGGCCTTGAAGCCGCCCGTGCCCCAGCCGCAGTTGATGAAGCAATTCCTCAGCGGCGTCTTTGAGATGATCGGCGAGCGGTCGCCAGTCATATCGACGATCCCGCCCCATTGCCGCAGCATTTTCAGGCGGCTGATCATCGGGAAAGTCTCGATCAGCGCGCGCAGGGTTTCCTCGATATGGTGGAACGAGCCGCGCTGGGTGAAGTTGTTGAAGCCGTCGGTGCCGCCACCGATCACCATCTCACCCTTGTCGGATTGCGACATATAGCCGTGCACGGTGTTGGCCATCACCACCACATCCATGCAGGGCTTGATCGGCTCGGACACCATCGCCTGCAACGCCACAGCCTCAATCGGCAGACGGAACCCGGCCATTTCAGCGACCTGCCCCGAATGGCCCGCCACCACAACGCCCAGTTTCTTGCAGCCGATGAAGCCCTTCGAAGTTTCAACTCCGGTCACGACCCCAGCTTCCGAGGTCACACCCTTAACCTCGCATTGCTGGATAATATCCATGCCCATGTCGGAACAGGCCCGCGCGTAACCCCAAGCCACCGCATCATGCCGCGCTGTGCCACCGCGCGCCTGATATAAAGCGCCCAAAATCGGATAGCGCGGCCCGTCAATGTTGATAATCGGCACCAGTTCCTTGACCCGCTGCGGCGAAATCCACTCGGTTGCGACACCCTGCATGTTGTTGGCGTGGACCGTGCGCAGATAGCCGCGCACCTCGTGATGGGTCTGGCCCAGCATCAGCAGGCCACGCGGGCTGAACATCACGTTATAGTTCAGATCCTGGCTCATCGTCTCATAGAGCGACCGCGCCTTTTCATAGATCGCAGCTGAGGGATCTTGCAGGTAGTTGGAGCGGATGATCGTGGTATTGCGCCCGGTGTTGCCACCGCCCAGCCAACCCTTTTCGATGATCGCCACATTGGTGATGCCGAAATTCTTGCCAAGGTAGTAGGCGGTCGCCAAGCCATGCCCGCCCGCGCCCACGATGATCACATCATAGTGTTTTTTCGGCGCAGGGGCGGCCCACGCGCGCTCCCATCCAAGGTGATTGTTCAGCGCCTGCTTGGCGATGGCGAAAACCGAATAGCGTTTCATGGGCTGGCCCCCCTATCTTGCGCTGCTTATCGCGTGATCCCTGCTTTTATCCCGCAACAGCAGCGGCACAATCGGGAAAATTGCGACATGAGTGGTGGTTTTGAACCCCTGTGCCCGGCTGCGGCAGAATCTCCCCTTTTGCGGGCCCGCCAAACCGCCTACATCGGGGCCAGCGGGTAAGGGGCGGATGATGCAGGATTGGTTTTTCTGGGCAGCGGTGACAGCCCTCTCGGTCGGCGTCGTGGCAATCCTGCTGCAAGCCTACCGCCGGGGCGATGCCAGCAGCGACACTGACGCCGCCCTGAGAGTCTACCGCGATCAGTTGGCCGAGGTTGACCGCGACCTTGCCCGCGCGGTGATCTCAGCCCCAGAGGCCGAACGGGTAAAAACCGAAGTCTCGCGCCGCTTGCTGGATGCCGACCGTGCGCGGCAAACCCCTGCCGCAATCGGCGATGGCAAGCTTTGGCCCACGGCCGTTGCCCTGATCCTCGCCGCGATTGCCGCGCTTTACACCTATGACCGCATCGGAGCGCCCGGCTATGGCGATCTGCCGCTGACCGACCGACTGGCTCTGGCCGATCAAGCTTACCGTGATCGCCCGAGCCAAACCGCAGCCGAGGCCGCAGCCCCTGCACCTGCAGCCGCGCCAAAGCCCGATGCCGAATTCGCAGCCCTGATGGAAAAACTCCGCGCCGCCGTCACCGCCCATCCGGATGACCAGCAAGGCCTTGCTTTGCTAGCGAAAAACGAAGCCCAGCTTGGCAATTACATTGCCGCCCGCAAAGCGCAGGAACACCTGCTGACCCTGATGGGCGACAAAGCAACCGCCAATGATCACGCGGGTCTTGCGCAAACCATGATCTTTGCCGCCGGGGGCGAAGTCACGCCAGAAGCCGAAAAGCACCTGATCCGCGCTTTGGAATTGGACCCGACCAACCCGCTCGCCCGGTATTTCTCGGGCCTGATGTTCGCCGAAATTGGCCGCCCCGACCGTGCCTTTGCGCTGTGGGAGCCACTGTTGCGCGAAGGCCCCGCCGATGCGCCTTGGATCACCCCCATTCGCGGCATGTTGCAACAAACCGCCGACGCCGCTGGCATCAAATACCAACTGCCAGCCGCCAAAGGCCCAAGCGCCGAAGATATTGCCAACGCAGACGGGATGTCGGCGGCAGATCGGCAAGACATGATCAAAGGCATGGTCGGTCAGTTGGAAACCCGGCTGAGGACCGAGGGCGGCCCGGTCGAGGAATGGGCGAAATTGATCACCTCTCTGGGCGTGATCGGTGAGAAAACCCGCGCCAAAACCGCCTATGACAAGGCGCTGACCGTGTTCCAATCCGATGACACCGCCTTGGGGGCAATCGAAGCCGCAGCCTCCACTGCCGGGGTCACGCCATGATCCTGACCGAGATCGCCGATTTTCTGGCCGCTCTGCCCCCCAACCGCGCCATCTGCGGCCTTGATCTGGGCGACAAAACCATCGGCATCGCGGTGTCCGATCTGCGCCGCAGCGTGGCCACCCCGATCCATACGCTGCGGCGCACGAAATTCACCACCGACGCCACCGAACTGCTGGCCGTGCTGACCGAGCGTAATATTGCCGGCATCATCCTTGGCCTGCCGCTGAACATGGACGGATCGGAAGGCCCGCGCGTGCAATCCACCCGCGCCTTTGCCCGCAATCTGATCAAATTGACCGATCTGCCAATCAGCTTCTGGGATGAACGCCTGTCCACAGTCGCGGCTGAGCGCGCGCTGCTTGAAGGCGACACTTCACGCAAACGTCGGCGCGAGGTGATTGACCAAGTGGCTGCGGGCTATATCTTACAAGGCGTGTTGGATCGGCTAAACTACATGGGCAGAGCGCCCGCGCCGCCACGCAACGAGGCCGAAAATGGATGAAGTCTGGAAACGCGAAGAAGTTGAAAGCCCCTGCGTCAAGCTTTGCATCGTCCACCCCGAGGCTCGCATCTGCATCGGCTGTTACCGCAGCATTGATGAGATCGCAGGTTGGGGTCGTCTGACCCCCGCCCAACGCACAGCTATCATGGCCGAACTGCCCAGCCGCGCCGCAACTCTCACCAAACGCCGGGGGGGCCGCATGGCCCGCCTTGGCGGCAAAGATTGACACGACTCGCAGGGTAGCCCAGCCTTGCCTCATATTTCGAAGCCGTTTTCAGCGATATGAGGTTGCCATGCCAATTCCCACCGTTGGGCAAATCCCGCTGGATTTTGCCACCCTGCGCGCCGGATATCCCACCTACAACCGCCTGCCAAAACACATCGGCGATTATATGGATGCGCTGAACGTCGGCAACACCGGGCCGCGCAACACCCCCTGTTGCTTTCAGATCTCCGAGGCGCTGAACCTTGCCGGGGCCGAGCATAAAATCCCCGCCCGCAGCTACCGCCGTGCCTGCGCCAGACTGGGCCAGAACTATTATCTGGGCGCGGTGGATGAGTTGGAGACCTACCTCACCAACCGCTACGGCCGCGGCGACACGGTCTATTCTGGCCCCGTCCATGGCGATATCCACGCCATCAAGGCCCGCCTTGCAGGCCGCTCTGGCATCATCACCTTCCGCGACAACGGTTACGGCCTGCACACCGAGCTGTGGAATGGCGAACATATCATCCAGAACGGTGCCCCCGGTTCCAATGGCGCTGGCATGTCGGAACGCGGCATCTTCGGCACCCCCCGCATCATCTTTTGGGCTTGCAGTGGTGACGATGCGCGTGATCTCATGCCCGCATGGGCCGTCGGCTGGTGGCAGATCGAGACCATCACCGATCCGTATTTCTACTACATCTCGGATCAATATGTGGTGTTCTACACCACCACCCGCCCCGCCAATATCCTGACCCAGCCGGTGCGGGGTGCGATGATGCAAGGCGTGGTGACGCTGAACGATGCCCGCCCCGGCCTGTCGATCCAGTGGGAGCCTTCTGCCGATGGTGAGACAACAGAGACCTATGCGCTTGACGCCGAGCCCGGTCATATGACCGGCAGCATCAACAACACCCTGCCCGCGATTGCCACCAAAATGACCCTTGCCATGCCAGCCCCGCCACCAAGACGCAGGCGCTAGATCGGATCAGGCTTACATGGCATCAGACATCGCGGCTAAGCGCGGCACAAGACCGCGTTTTCTGATCGTTTGGGGAAATTCCAAGCCGCTTCAGCTGACCAGCAGATCATCCATCAGCGCCGCTTTGGTGGTGTTCAGCACGGTCAGCACATCGCCCTCGCCAAAATTGAACACCACGTTCAGGCCGCTTTGCACCGCATGGCTTAAAGCCTGCGTAGCCGTGTTGACCCCGACAAAGCCGCTTAGCACCAGCACATCGACGTTGTCCTCAAAATCCATCACACGATCCGCACCAGAGGTTTTCGCGAACACAAACTGATCAGCACCCGCGCCGCCCGTCAGAAAATCGCGCCCTGCGCCACCATCCAGCCGATCATTGCCCGCGCCGCCGATCAGGCTGTCTTGGCCCGCAAGTCCGAACAAACGGTCATTGCCCGCCCCTCCGGTCAGCCGATTGGCCAAACCATTGCCGGTTCCGGTAAAATTGCCGGTGCCGATAAACGTCAGATGCTCGACCTGCGTTTGTGCCTCCAAGCCCGGACGGGTCAAAGAATACACCAGCGCCGTGCTCAACACGGTATCCACTCCCTCGCCAACCAGTTCGCGCACAGAATCCGCCGTCTGATCCACGACATAGGTATCATAGCCGAGACCACCATAAAGCTGATCGCGCCCGATGCCGCCATCCAGCCGGTCATTGCCGCGCCCGCCAAACAGCGCATCAATCCCCGCGCCACCGATCAACTGATCCGATCCATCCTGCCCGAACAGGAAATCATCGCCCGCCAGCCCCGACACCTGATCATTGCCCGTGCCGCCATAGAGGAAATCATTCGAGATCGCGCGACCCGTAATCGTATCATTGCCGCCATAGCCAAAGCCGAAGCCTGCATATTGTGCGGCATCTGTACCCGCCTCGCCAGCGGCAATCTCATAGGCCTCATTGCGCAGGGTCATTTTGGTCAGGCTAACGCCCACCATCTGCCCCGCCGCCTGCGCCACAGTGCCACGTTGCCCCAGCGAATAGGCGTCCATCGCATGCGCCAGGGAATGTTGATGCCGCGCCGTCAATGACCCGTCGGCATTGATCACCATCAGGCTGGATGCCCCGGTTTGCAGCCCCGGAAACCAACCCATCCCGATGCCATGCGACGCGAACCATTCATAACTGGCGGTGGCCAGATCGTTCTCATCCAGAACCACATTCGGATCATCGACCTTGCCATCGGCATTGGTCTCGGTGATCAGCACCGCATCGCCCGCGACCGAAGCAAACAACGTGTCGAGCAGGCTTGCAAGTTCGGCACTGGTGGTCGGCAGATGTGTCCCCATCCAGCCGGGATAGAGATGCGACGACCACACCAGATTGTCGCCGACCCCGGCGCGCAGATAGTCCAGTGCTGAAACATCGCCAATCTTGGTGCCCGCCAGCGTCAGAAAATCGCCGTTATAGCCCCAACCGCCGACCAATATCTTGCCTGCCGCCCGCGCCTCAATCTGCTCGGTTAAAGCAATCGCGTGATCGGCGTAAAGCTTGACGAAATCCGCCTTATCAAGATCACCCTGCGTGCCATTGGCGCGCACCGAGTGCTTGTAACCTGCGGACTCGTTCATCAGCTCCCAGCCATAAACCGAGTCCTCGACCGCCTTATGCTGATCCATCCAGTCGAGCATTTTGCTCCACGCGCCCGACACGTCGCTGTAATTGGCTTGCAACGCCGCATAGGCCGCAGCGTTGCTCAGCGCAGGCCAGCCCGCAATACCGCGCCCGATATTTTGCGCATCACCGCCAGCGTAAACCATAGTTAGCTGATAGCCCGCCGCTGTCGCTGCGGCCAGAAACCGCTCCATCTGCGGGTTCAGCGAGCCATCGGCGTTGAAGGAAAATTCGTTGAACTGCACCCGCAGATTGTTCACCAGCGGCAGTGCTGCCTTGATCCCTGCGACGAATTGCTCGGGGTTGCCATACATGTCTTGCGGGATCAGTTGCACCGGGTCTTGCCAGGTCCCGCCCGAGCCGTCCGCCGCCTTCATCACGATGTTGATCATCGCAATGCCACTTGTCGCCGTTGCAGCCGTAAGTCCCATGTCAAGCAGCCTTCTGAACACATCCGCCCAAACGCTTGGCACAAGGCCCCCCAGCCTATGCCAACGCGGGATAAACCCGCCCCGGCGCCGGGATCATCCTGAGGAAGCTGTGGCCGAACTTCGTGGTCAAACTTGGGCAATTTTGCGCAGAGGCCGTGGCCATTCTGAGCGAATATCTCCAGCCTAACATAACAACCTAAGGTTGCATATGTTGATAAGCCGTAACCACGACACTGCAAGCCATTGATTCATAACGGCGCTAAATCTGTCCACGCGTGGACAAACCGCCTGCTACCAGCCCACAACCTTGCGCAGCATATTCAGGGCCACCAAAGTGATAAACACCGCAAACACCCGTTTCAACGGCTTGGGGTCCATCGCATGCGCCAGCTTCACCCCCCAAGGCGTGGTCAGCATGGTGGAGCCAATCACCACCAGAAACGCAGGAAGATTGACCGCCCCGACTGTGTAGGGCGGCGCGTTTTCAATCGGCACGAATAGAAATCCCAGCACCGAAGGCACAGCGATCAACACCCCCAACCCCGCCGCCGTCGCCACCGCCCGGTGGATCGGCACACCATAAAGGCTCATCAACGGCACCCCAAACGTGCCGCCGCCAATCCCCATCATCGCCGAACAAAACGCCAGCACCGAGGCCATGATCCCGCGCGTAGGCTGCGCCGGAAGCTGCGTGCCCAACCGCCAGCCAGGCTTGCCAAACGCCATATAGAGCCCCGCCAGCCCCGCCAGCACCCCGAACACCACCTGCAACACCACCGATTTCACCAGCGCCGCCACCAAAGTTCCCGCCAGCGCGCCCACCACAATATAGGGTGCCCAATCGCGCAGCATCTGCCAATCCACCGCGTCCTTCTTGTGATGCGACGCGACCGAGCGTGGCGAAGTCACCATAATCGTCGCCAGCGAGGTCGCCACACAAATCTGCATCAGTTGTGGCCCGTCATAGCCCAGATGGGTGAAGGCATAGAAAAACGCCGGCACCAACACGATACCGCCGCCAACACCGAGCAAGCCTGCGACCACTCCGGCCACCCCACCGATCACGAACAACAACGCCACCATCGGCAAAAGCGTGGAAATTTCGGGCATCGGTCGTCTCCTTGATTTAACGCAGCCTAGCGCGGGCGATGGGCGGTTCCAACCCGCGAAAGCCATCAATCATCGCACAGACGACGGCTTGTTTTCGCGGCATAAGTTGCGATCCTGTTGGTCTGTTGCCGCTGATACCCGCTTGAAAGTGAAACCACATGCGCCTGCATTTCGCGGCATTGATATTTGCCGTCACTCTGTTCCCTGCGTCATCCATCAGTGCCGATGATTATGATGGCAGCAGTGCTGCCATGGCCACAGACCTCGCCGATGTGCAGGCGTGCATGGCAAAAGCCGATGGCGCGGGTGATGCGGCGCGCGCCTGCCTCCACCGCGCCGCCGACGCCTGCGTCAAGCGCATTGCTGGCAACGTGTCTCATGCGGCAAAAGGGGCGTGTTTGCAACGCGAGACACGGATTTTTCAACAGCTTTATCGAGATAGGGTGATGATTGGGCTCGACTGGGCCTACCGCAGCGACGCCGATGAAGTCGATGCGCTACGCACGATTTCTGACAGGCTTCCAACCTTTATGGCGACAGAAACAACTTGGCAAAGCTACGCCGAAGCCGAGTGCCGAATGGAAATGCTGCAGTGGTCGAACGGCAACGCTGACATGGTGGCGCGTCCCGCCTGCCAGTCGCGGCTTTATGCCGAGCGTATTGCACTGCTGGACAGTTTGGCGAAACAGCAAGGCTGGATACGCCGCTAGCCGCTCAGCCATCATGATCTGTCGTTCTGGCCTTTCCCCTCCCAGCGATCCACGTTAAGCCTGACCCTTGTCCGACATTTGAGGTCACCCATGCCAAAATCCGTATCGCTGATGCGCTACTCGCTGATCCTTGGCCTTGTCGCCGCCGTCGGCCCGTTTGCGATTGATATGTACTTGCCCGCGATGCCGAAGATCCAAAGCGATCTCGCCACCACGATGCAGGCGGTGCAGTGGACGATTGTGGCGTATTTTCTGGCCTTTGGCGTGGCGCAACTGGTCTATGGCCCTTGGGCCGATCAAGCGGGCCGCAAGCCGCCGATGTATGCGGGGCTGGCGCTGTTCATGGTGGGCACGGTGATCTGTGCAGTGGCCCCAACGGTGGAAATCCTGATCTTTGGTCGCTTTATCCAAGGCATAGGCGGGGCGGCCCAACATGGTCGTGCTGCGCGCGATGATCCGCGATCTGGCGACCGGAGCCGATGCCACCCGCATGATGTCCACCATCATGATCGTCATCGCGATCTCGCCGCTGCTGGCGCCACTGTCCGGCTCGGCGTTGCTGACATTTGGCACATGGCGGCTGGTGTTCTGGGCGCTATTGCTGGCGGCCACACTGAGCTTCTTCCTGATCTATTTCATGGTGGATGAAACCCTGCCGCCCGAGAACCGCCAACGCTTTGATCTGATCACCATGCGCAAGGGTCTGGGCGTGTTGTTCACCGACCGGGGCTTTCTGGCGATGACATTCTTGGCGGGCTTTGCTTTCGCCAGCTTTTTTGTGTTCATCGCCTCGGCCTCGTTCGTCTACACCGGGCAATTCGGCCTCAGCCCCACTCAGTTCTCACTGGCCTTCGCCATCAACGCGTTCGGCTTCTTCGCGGCCTCGCAGTTTGCTGCCACCATCAGCCGTAGGGTTGGCGCGAAGAAGATGATCGTGCGGGCGACCACGGGTTTTGCGTTTGCCACCTTCGGGCTGTTCGCGCTGGCCTTGCTCGGCTTTGCCAACCTTTACGTCACCATCGCCGGGCTGTTTTTGGCAAACATGTTCCTTGGTGTCGTGCTGCCCACCGCGCAAGTGCTGGCGCTAGAAGAGCAAGGCGAACATGCGGGCTTGGCGGCGTCTTTGGGTGGCACAATGCAGATGGTCGCAGCGGGGGTTCTGGTGGCGGCAACCGGGCCGTTGATGGATGGCACCGTGGTGCCGATGCTGGGCGCGATCGCTTTGTGCGGCGTCATTGCCTTGGTGCTGTCGCGGCTGATCCCGCGTCACGCGGCGGTGGCAGTGGTCTGAAGTTCGGCCAAAGCGGCATCCAAAACGTCCAACCCCGCGCCGGGTTTGTTCGCGCTTTCCGACAACACCCGACGCCAACCCCGCGCACCGGGTCGCCCGGTGAACAGCCCGAGCATATGGCGGGTGATCTGATGCAAGCGCCCGCCCTGCGCGATGTGATCCAGCATATAGGGCCGCATCGCCTCTACCGCGCCGAAGGCATCCACGCCAGACGTCTCGCCCCACAACGAATCGGCCCCCACCAAAACCGAAGCCGGATCGTGATACGCCGCACGGCCCAGCATCACCCCATCCAAGCCCTGATCCAGCAGCGATTGCGCTTGGGCAAGCGAGGTGATGCCGCCATTGATACAGATCGTCAGCTGAGGGAAAGCCGCTTTCATCCGCAGCACAAGGTCGTAGTTCAGCGGTGGAATCTCGCGATTTTCTTTGGGTGACAGCCCCTTCAGCCAAGCCTTGCGCGCGTGTATGATGAAATGTGAAACGCCCGCCGCAGAGACTTTTTCGATGAAATCCGGCAGCACGGATTCGGGGTCTTGATCATCGACGCCAATGCGGCATTTCACCGTCACTGGCACATTTGCCTCAGCGATCATAGCCGCGACACAGTCTGCGACCAGCGCAGGACGCTCCATCAGCACTGCACCGAAACACCCCGATTGCACGCGGTCTGACGGGCAACCGACGTTCAGATTGATTTCATCATAACCCCATGCGCCCGCAATCCGGGTGGCCTTTGCCAGTTCACGCGGATCTGAGCCGCCGATTTGCAAGGCAATCGGATGCTCCTCGGCGCTATAGTCCAGCAGGCGATGTTTCGGGCCGTGCAGGATGGCGGCGGCGGTCACCATCTCGGTATAGAGCATGGCGCGGCGGCTCATCTGGCGATGGAACATGCGGCAATGCCTGTCTGACCAGTCCATCATCGGGGCCACCGACAGGCGGTACGCCATCGAAGGATCTGTGTTTTGTGCCATGCCTTGCAAGGTTTAACCCGTTGTTAGCCGACCCTACGGCGATGCAGCGGGCAAAATAGCGCTGTGGGGCCAGAAAGCCAAGCCGATTTGACGGATGGCGTTTGCGCCATGCGATCAGCGCAATCTTGCGCCTGCGGCATTGAACAGGCGCGCGGATCGGATCGAAATGCAGATCAAGCGTGGCTTCGGGCCGGGCCGTGGTTTCACGTTGCTCGGCCACCCCGGCCTCACCACGCGCAAGACCGGCGCGGATACAGACGGTCGCCCCCATCTTTTCGACCATTTCGACCGTGACAGGCAACCGGATGCCCTTGGCTTGATCCAGATGCTCGGGCCAGATGCCGAGTTGGGCGGCTGCCGAATTCGATGGATGCTTCAAGCGCGGGCGGGGCTTGCAGAACTGGCAACGAGGTAGCGATGCCGCCCAGATCAAGCCCAGCAGCCGTCACTGTGACGGAGAGAAAATTCATCCGGGGCGCGCAGATGAAGCCCGCCCCGCCCGCATTGTCAGGATCATAATAAAGCTGCATCGGGGGGGCCTACCTGCTCCACCCGCCCCGCCCGCAGCACAACGATCTGATCGGCCAGCGTCATCGCCTCGGTCTGATCATGCGTTACATAGATGATCGTATTGCCAAGCACTTGGTGCAGCTTGGCAATTTCCACCCATGTTTGCAGCCGCAATCCGGCGTCGAGGTTGGACAGCGGCTTGTCGAACAAAAACACCTGCGGATCACGCAATATGGCGCGACCGATGGCGACGTGCTGACGCTGACCGCCCGACTGCGTTGCAAGCTTGCGCTCCAGCAGCGGCTTCGGTTGCAAGATCGCGGCGGCTTTGGTGAGTTTTTCGGCAATCGCTGCCTTTGGGCGAGGCGCGGTCCGCAAGCCAAAGGTCATATTCTCTGCCACTCTCATATGCGGATACAAAGCATAGGATTGGAACACCATCGCCAGCCCCCGCGTGGCGGGGTCGGTATCATTCATCCGTTGACCGCCGATGTTCAACGTGCCCGAGGTGATCTCCTCCAACCCGGAAGGAAAAACACAGTATAGGCGATGATCAGCCCGATCCTGGTGTTGATCAGATCCAGCGCCAACATGGTGCGGTAGAACGGCACCAGCACCACCTGCTCCGGGATCATCAGGCTGGCAAGAATGACGATGAACAACGCCAGCCGATAGGGAAACCGCAGCATCGCCAGTGCAAACTTGGCCATAGAGGAGGTCAGCAGCAGCAAAGCCACAGCCCCCGCCGTGACCATCACCGAGTTCAAAAGATATTCGCCCAGATGCGACCGCGTCTATGCGGCGGAAAAGTTTTCGAAACTTGGAGCATCGACCACGCCGAAGCGGTCCAGAATATAGCCCTTATTGGTTTTCAGCGGGGTGTTGACGGTGAAGAACACCGGATAATGCAGGACAACGCCAGCAGCGCCATCGGCATACTCGCCGCGCGCAGCAGCCATTTCTCACGCCGATTGCGGATTGCGGACTGCCATGCCTGCACCCTTATGTATTCGCATTATGCGACATGATGCGGATCTGCACATGGGCCAGTCCCGCCATGCTCACAAACAACACCGTCGAAATCGCCGAGGCATACCTGGGTCGGTTCATCCTGCCCTGCTCCATCCGACCAGAAATTCCGGCAGCGTCGTCGCCGTCGCCGGCCCGCCTGCGGTCAGCACATAGATCACGCCGAACATCGTGGTCAGCACGCCGATGGTGGTGACCACGGCGACAAATTCCAGAATTGGCCGCATCGCGGGCAGGATGACGTGCCACCAGATTTGCCCCGGTTTGGCACCGTCCAGCCGTGCTACCTCAACCAACTCACACGACACCGTGGCAAGCCCCGCCATGAAGATCAGCACCGACATGCCAAACGTCGCCCAAAGCTGCACCGCGATCAGGCAGGCCAATGCCGTGGCCCCGATTCCAGCCAGTCCACCGCCTCGATTCCCGCAAATTTCAGCGCCGGATTCAGGCTGCCGTCATCGCCCAGCACAACGTTGAAGATCGACCCGATGATCACCGCCGACAGCACAGCCGGAAAGAAATACCCTGTGCGGAACATCTTGCCGCCCGGCACGCCTTGGTGGATCAGGATATCCAGCAGCAATAACAGCATCACCCAGACCGGCAGAGTTGCCAGAAAGATCAGCATGTTGATCAGGCCGTCATGAAACGCCGCATCCGTGGTCAAAGCCCGGTAATTCTCAAGCCCGACAAACGTCGCACCGCCCGCGCCGTTGCCTGAGGTGAACGACAACAAAACCCCCAAGCCAATAGAAGCATGCGGCAAATCGCAACCAGTGCGACAGCGGGCAGCACGAACAGGATCGCTATGCGTTGCTCAGAGCGGTTTGCCATGTACTGCGTCTTGCGATTATACCGGGCCGCCCCACACGGGCGGCGGCTCAAGGGGTTAGTCCAAGCCTACTGCCGCGCGGCTTTGCCGACCCATCCATCGCCGCCGCCGCTTCCGCCACGGTGGTCTCACCATTCAGCAACTACTGGCTTTGTCGGTGGATTGCCTTCAACTCTTGCGCCGTGGCATTGGTATGCGCCATCGGCACCACATCCGTTGCCAGCCCGCTAAAGATCGTCTTCGCCGCTGGGCTGGTCACCGCTGAAGTGTCCATCTTGGTGTTCGCCGTCACCGCCCCCGCATCGTTGAAGAACACCTGCAACACCTCGGGTGCAGCCAAGGTTTTGGCGAATTCCACCGTCAGATCGACATTCGGTGATTTCATATTTACCGCATAGCCAATCCCCGCCGCCGCCGGAATTTTCGCGGCCATTCCACCGGGCGCAGGCAACAGGAACACGCCGAGGTTTTCCGCCCCCAGCATCTTATCAAACGATTTCGAATGCGCCACGTCCGAGATCAGACCGCTGGTGTTGGCACTCTCGCCGCGCATGAAGCCCTCGTATTCATTGATGAATTTCGCGGTGGAATTGGTCCCTTTCGGAAATCACCCTGCCGCATTGGCGTCAACCCAAGATTGCAACACTGCCAAAACTTGCGGAATGCGCGATACCGGCGTACCCGCCGCGAAATCGGCCTTGTCTTCTGGCGTCCACAGGCTGGCGGCAATCGCCGAGAACAAGAACTCCATCCCGAAGCCCTCTTTGTGACCCAAGGCGATGCAGGGGACGGTGCCCTGCGCCACAAAGGCCGCGCAGATTTTGCTCAGATCATCCCAGCTTTTCGGCGGTGTGTTGAGGTCCAGCCCCGCCGCCGTGTAAATCGCCTTGTTGCAATACACCACAAAGCCCTGAATGGTCAGCGGACTGGCGTAGATGCCACACGCGTCAGAAAACTCCGGCAAGCCCGCCAGATCGGCCTTCATAGCGCCGATCTTATCGTCCAGCTTCACAGCGTTTTCAAACCGCGCCCGCGCCTGCGCGCCGCCGTTCAGCAAGAATAAATCCGGCCCGCCGCCAGCCAATCAATCCGCATCACGTCCGAGACATGGCCATGCACGTTCAGCAGATCGGTGCCCTCCGCCGCCAACAGCGCGCGCTTGCCCGAAATACCCAGATACTCACCCGAATTGATCTGCTTCCAAGGTGTCGCCTGCCGCAGCCTCCGCAGCCCCACGAAATCATGCCGCAGGATGGGGTCTTCCACCCACAGCAGCTGAGGCCCGGCATCACGAATGGCTGTAATCTTCATCAGCGCCTCTTTCGCAGACCACACCTCATGCGCATTCACCATGATCTGCGCGCCGGCTGGAACCACCGCTTTCAGCAACGCCAACGGCCGTCGGAGGCCGAGGGCGTGCTGACCATCCACCCGCGCTCTGGCATCCAATGCGTGCAGCCGTGGCTGGAGTTAACCCGCGCCACCTATCAGTTCCGCAGCATCATCGAACGCGCCGCCGTGCGGGTGTTTACCGAGACTGCCGACGAGTCCCTGCTGGAAACCCTCACCACCTGCCACACCGCCCTGATCGCGCGTATGGAGGCGCAGGGCGTCACGCCAGACGGTCTGGCCGAAGTCGATGCGGTCGGGCAACTGATGCACGCCTCGGTGATTGGCATCATGCATAACCCCTTGATCGACATAAGGTATCGCCGAATGATGAACGACCTGCGGCTGCTGCGGCTGGACCGCAAATTCACCGCCCCGATCATCCTGCGCACCCTGCGCGAGCATATGGAGATTTTGGCCGCCTGCACCCGCCGCGACGCGGATGCGGCAGAGGCAGCGCTACAAGTGCATCTGCACGCGGCAATCCAGCGCAATATAGGCTTTATGTGATCAGGCGATCAGTTTCAGAAACGCCGCCATCTCGTCCGAGTTCATTGCCACAACATGCTGCGGCTCGGGGTAAGCCCCCGAGGCCACATCGGCAATGAATTCCCGATATGCCGCGATCTGCTTTTGCTGCAACCGATCAAATTCAGCCGCGAAGTTGCGATACACTTTGGCATGGCGCGGCAGGTGGCCGCGGTTTTCGCCAAGGATATCCTCGGAAAACAGATCTTGCACATCGCAGCCCGGCCCCGCCCCCAACGACCACAACAGGATATTCACCCGGCGGCTGATCTCGGTGGCAACTTCAACCGGCACCACCTCAACCTCCACCGCGAAAGCCCCTGCGGCTTCATAGGCCTGCACCTCAGCCAACAGCGCCACCGCCGCATCCGCCGTCTTGCCCACCGCCTTGAAGCCCCCGGTCCAAGTGTTGCGCGATGGCACCAGCCCGACGTGCCCCACCACCGGGATATGCTCATCCGCCAAAAACTTCACCGTGGCCAGACTGCCCGAGCAATAGATCGCATCCGCGCCTGCGTTCAGCATTTTCCCCGAAAACCGCAGATAATCCCCGCGCGTGCCAGCCGAGCGGTGATCCACCCCGGTCATCGAAAACAGACTGGGGGCAACCTCGCGGTAGCGTGGATGGCTGACCAATTCCGGCGGCACCGAGACCACATCAATTCCCGCCTGCTCTGCCGCCGCCGCTTGTTCCAGCGTGAACAGCCGCAGCATGGTCAACTGACCCTTGCCCTTTTCCGCCCGCAAATCGGCAACCGTTGGTTTCTTGCGCATGCCTCTGTCCCAATTTAATTTCAACGCGACCGCCCACCACCCGCATCGCATAGCGCTTCAGATCGACGCAGACGGGCGCGCGCAATGCCGCCCCCGTCCGGTAATTAAATCGCCCATTGTGCTTGGGGCACTCGATGGTATCGCGATCGACCAAGCCATTGCAAAGAGTCATCTTTTCATGCGTGCAAAGCCCATCTGTGGCGTGAAACGTGCCATCCGGTGCGTGATAGATCGCATAGGTTCCGCCACCATGATCAAACCGGATCAGGTCTTCCGCGTCGATGTCATCCAGACCGCAGGCATCAGTCCAGGCCATATCAGACCCCTTCACTGGCAATTTCAATGTCATGGAACGCATCGCGGTAAGGCCGCGCCGTCGCGGGCAGCGCCTTGCGCGCACAATGGGTCGGGTCTTTGCGCTGTCGCAGCAACGCCCGCGTCATCTCGATATAGACGGCGTAAATCGAGGCGTTCGGCGCGGGCAGATCATGCTTGATCACCTCATGCAGACGCGGCAGCGCGTGATAGGGCACCATCGGGAACATGTGATGCTCAACGTGGTAATTCATGTTCCAATACAGCCAGCGGCTGACCCTGTTCATATACACCGTGCGCGAGTTCAAGCGGTGATCGACGACATCTTCGGCCAGCCCACCATGCTGGATCAGCCCAGTCATATACATATGTCAGCAACCATAAATCTGTGGCCCGCCAATTAGCATCAGCGGCAGACACGTTTGCAAGCCAATCGTCAGCAGGATCGTCACGGCATATACGCCAATATGCAGCCGCGCCCAAAACACCGCCTTATACCGCTCGGATTCAGGAATATCGGTCTTCTCGCCCGCATTCAGCCCAACAAACGCGTGCCGCGCCAGCGTGCGCAGATCGTAAAATATGAACGGAATACCGATGAAATTCAGCGCCGCCATCACGATGCGCGGCGGGCGCATGAAGCCGATTTCGGGGTCAAGCCCGACGATGATCGTATTGGTGTGATGCCGCGCATGGCTCCACCGCCATGTCGTCGGGTTGCGCATCACCATGAAGCTGGCGATCTGATACCCCACGCCCTGCGCCTGATACCGCGCCTTGTGCGCAACCCAAATCACATCCCTGATCGGCGCCAGATAGTGCGCACCTTCTTCCAACACCGGATGCCCGTTGTTGATATGGTAGAACATCATATGCGGGGTTTTCAGGAAGCCTTCATTCACCACGCGATCAGACAGCCGGATTTCATCGCCCCCACATCGGCCTCAATCCGGCGATAGAGCACCAGATTTTCACCGAACACCGTCGCCTGAGACACCACGCCCTCGGCCCAAAGCACGCAAGCGTCGCCGTCCCAAGCCTCGCCATACCCCGTCAGCCGCGCCGGAATGGTGAAAACCCGCCCATGCAAGCCATGGCTCGCCGTCTTGCGTCCCGGATAATTGTAACTCTCGGTTGAGACCACCTCCGGCCCCAGAATATTATCCAACCCGCAAGTCACCAGAAACACCGAGAAACTGCGTGCCCAGCCAAAGCCGCCCTCGCCTTCCGCATCATGCAGCCCCAGATGCCGAAACCCCGCAGCCGAATGCCAACCCACAGCGCGGCCGTTATGCTCCACCTCAGCAATATCCATCGCCCGGTCCACCAGTACAGAAAACCGCAAGCCTGATCCGGTGCGTAATTCCAACATCCGCAGCCCACGCTCCAATCCATCGCCCAATGTCACCAACTGTACGCCAGCGAACTGGCCCAGCGTGCCCGCATGGGCCGCAACCTCGCCCCGCGTTATGGATTTTCCGTATAGCTGCGGCACGCTGGCCTCCTGCAAAATCGGGCGGCGCACCACAGTGCCGCCCGCCTGTTCTCAAAGCCCGTGGGCCGTGAATTTACCGTCCATGAAAGCTTTCGAGCGCGGCACATCGGCCTCGTCCAGATGCTCGACGATCATCGGAATGTTGGGATGCTTTTTCGCAAAAAGTTGCAGGTACAGATCGTAGTTCAGCGATCCCGTCCCCGGCGCGTTCAGCACGATCTCGCCCACACCGCGGAAGGTGTGCGAGGCCAGCGCCTCATCATCGCAAATATCCGCGTGCTTTTCAGATTTATCATCGCCCGCCCGCGCCACATCCTTGGCATAGGCGATCTTGATATTGTCCGACAACGTGTCGAACACCTGATGCAAAATCCCGTCCATGTTATCAATGTTGTGCGATTCGAAGCAGGTGCTCGGGTCCATCAACAGCCCCAGCCCCGGATGATCGACCTGCGCAAACATCTTCACGGTTTCCTCAACCGAGCCCACGACGTTGTTCACCTAGGTTTCCAGCAGGAACATCGATTCGTGATCATAGGCTTCCTGCGCCAGTTCCGCGATGATCTTGCGGCACATCTCAAAACCTTCCTCGGTCTTGTTCTTCAAGTCCGATATCCACTCGGATTTGGTTATACGTCCCGGTTTCCGAGATCACTTAGAGCGTCCCCAGCGCTCGCGCGTCGCGGATGATTTCTTTCAGACGGTCCACATTGGCTTTGCGGTGCGCCAGATCGGAGTGGATGATATTGGTATAGCCCGAGATGCAGCTTACGGGGAGATCATGCGCGCGGAACGTGTCGCGGACCTTTTTGCAGTTTGCCGCCGTCAGGTTGCCGTGGCTCAGGTCAATATCCTTGAAATGCAAATCCAACTGCACGGTGCTAAAGCCGTGGGCACGGATTTTGCGTGCCGATTCTTCCAAGCCATACGGGAAATACCCCGAAAAAATACCCCGTTGCATCATGGTGGGTATCTTCCTCAGTGCATTGAAACTTCAAACAATTTGACGCTGCGCGCTTCGGCGATTGAACGGTAGCCCGCCTCAATCAACGCAACCGTCTTGACGTTATCGGGCACCGACAAGGCCGGTGGCGTGCCGGTTTTCACCGCATGTTACCCTGCTCCATCACGCCAATGAATGCCTGCAGGAACCACATCGTCTCCCATGTCGGCGTCAGCCATTTGCCCCCGGTGGCGGTTTGCGAGGCATAGGTCAGCGTCGATGCCGCTCCGGTCGGTCAACCGATCGTCCCCTTCGCCACCCCTGCCCTGCCTTCCACCCGGAAGGTGATGCTATGGTCATTGTCATAGCCTTCGGCGCGCGGGCCGGACCACACATCCTCAAGACTGACCGCCAAAACACCGGATGCGAAACGCAGCGTGGAAACCGTAATCCCGTCCGAATGTTCAAACACCGTGCGCGGGTCTTTGCGGGTTTGCGTGGTGATCTCTACAGGCTCGCTGAACAGAAAGCGCAAAACATCCAGATGATGCACCGACATATTCGCCAGCGTCAGGCGGTCGTAGCCTTCCAGAAACCCCTGCCAATGCGGGATCGCGTGCATGTCGATCTGCGCGAACACGATCTCGCCCAGATCACCTCGGTCTATAATCTGCTTCAGCACCCGCATCGACTGATCAAAACGCATGTTCTGGTTAACGCTGAGAACCTTGCCCGCCTTCGCCGCCGCATCGCGCAAAGCAATCGCATCGGCGAGTGTCAGCGCGAGCGGCTTTTTTGCCAAGATCGCCTTGATATGCGGCTGTCTCAGCGCGGCACAAATCAGCGCAGGCTGCTGGTCCGGCGGATAGGCAATGTCCAAGACCTCAATCGAAGCATCCGCAATCAGCGCCTCTGGCGTGGCATGAACCCTCGCAATCCCCCACCGCTCCGCCACCGCAGCGGCCTTGCTTTCGGTCCGGCTGGCAATCGCGCCCACCTTGAACCCCGCCTCGTGGTAAGCGGCCAGATGGCACTCCGCCATGATCATGCCCGCCCCAATGCAGCCGATCACCATATCATTGGTCCGCACCACCGGATCGGGCTGAAACCCCAAAGTATCGCTCATATCCTGTCCCCTCCCAAGGATGGGGCTGCGGATTTTGGCAGCGCCTCAGCCCCGGCCCCGAAATACATCACGCGTGCGGGATCACAGCCGAGGCCCACGAGCTCCCCCACCCGAATATCCGGCTGCCCGCGCAGCATCGCCCGCAAAGGCTGCGCGCCAGCGGTCAGAGTCACCACGGTATAACCGCCGAGCGGTCCGACCTCGGACACCGTGGCAGGCACCCCCGCGCCACCTTGCCAAGCCGACACCCGCAAATCCTCTGGCCGCAGCCCCATCTCCGCCACACCCGCCTGAGCCACAGCCGAAACCTGCAACGCCCCCGCCGCCGCCTCAAACCCCGCGCCCGTCGCCTGCACGGGCAAGATGTTCATCACCGGGCTGCCGAGAAACCGCGCCACATAAGTCGTTGCCGCATGGTCATAAATCTCCACCGTGCGGCCAATCTGCCGGATCGCGCCCTGCTGCAAAATCGCCATCCGGTCGGCCACCGACATGGCTTCCTCTTGATCATGCGTCACATAGATCAGCGTCCGCCCCGCCTCGCGCTGGATGCGCTTCAACTCCACTCGTGTTTCTTCCCGCAGCCGTGCATCCAAAGCCGAGATCGGATCATCCATCAGATACGCCGCCGGATCGCGCACCAAAGCCCGCGCAATCGCCACCCGCTGCCGCTCGCCGTCCGAAAGCTGCCCCGGCATCTTGTGCAGGGTATGGCTGATGTGCAGCTTCTCCGCCGCATCCTTCAACCGCGCCTCAATCCTAAAAGGCGCTTCGCGGCGTTCCACCAGTGGAAACCGCACGTTACCCGCCGCCGTCATATGCGGGAACAGCGCTAAATTCTGGAACACCATCGCAATGTTGCGCGCCGCTGGCGACACCTCGTTGACAGCCTTACCGTCAATCAAAATCTCACCGCTATCGGGCTTTTCCAGCCCTAGGATCAGCCGCAGGATCGTGCTTTTTCCCGACAGCGGCGGCCCGAAAAAGCAAAAAAATTCATTGTCCGCCACAGTGAAGCTGGCGTCATCCACCGTCAAAGTGGCCCCATAGCGCTTGGTCACATTGTGAAAGGCAATCTCGGCCATGTCAGTGCCCCCTCAAAGCAGCACCGGAGGCGGCATCGAACAGCCGCACAGCGCTTGGGTGCGGTGCGAAATTCAGCGCCCGCCCGAACTCAAACCCGGCGTCATTTTCAAACGCCGTCTTGGCCGAAGCCGCACCTTCGCCCAGGTGCAGGATCGTCCGAGACCCAATCCGCTCGACAAAGCTGACCTTCATCGCCATGCCCTGCCCTTCGCCAACCAGCGCCGCCTGCTTTGGCCGAAACCCGAACACCACTTCGCCCTTGGCGCGCCCTGCCGCCGCCGCCTGCTCCGGTGACAACGGCAGCTAGTGCCCCAAAACACCCAGATCAATCGCCATCTGCCCAGCCACCTCTGTCGGACGCCCGTGCCGCAAATTCATGCCTGGCGAGCCGATAAACCGCGCCACAAACAGGTTCGCCGGATCGTTATAAATCTGCAGCGGAGCCCCCACCTGCTGCAACACCGCGTGGTCCATCACCGCAATCCGGTCGGCCATCGTCATCGCTTCCAACTGGTCATGCGTGACGTAAACCATGGTCTGCTTGAAGCTGCGTTGCAGCCCCTTCAACTCGGTCCGCATCACCGCCCGGAACGCCGCATCGACATTCGACAAAGGCTCATCCAGCAGGAAAATCGCAGGCTCCATAATCGCAGAGCGCCCAATCTCCACCCGTTGCAGGATGTTCACAGACAGCCCCGCCTCAGGTCGATCCAGCATCGGCGTCAGTTGCAGCAATTCGGCCATCGCATTGGTGCGCCGCACCATTTCATCGCTAGGCCGCCGCGTCGCTCGCAAGCCGTAAGACAGATTCTGCCGCACTGTCATATGGGTGAAAATCGCGTAGTTCTGAAACACGAACCCCACGCCACGCCGCCCCATCGGCACCCCCCCCATGTCGTGGTCACCAAACAGGATGCGCCCCTCTGACGGAGTTTCCATCCCCGCGATCATGTTCATCGTGGTGGATTTCCCACAACCCGACAGCCCCAGCAACGCCACGAACTCGCCATCCGCAATCGTCAGATCCATCGTCTTCAGCGCGGTAAAAGCTCCGAAGCGTTTCACCAGATTTTCCAGCCGGATCATGCTCATGCCCGAACCCTCGCCATCCGCTTCAAGGCCCAGACACAGACGACCGACAGCACGATCAGGATCGAAAGCGCAATCGCCGCGACATAGCCCCAGATCAGGTCTTGAGTGGCGATTTTGTAGATGTAAACAGAGATCGTCTCCGTCGCGACCCCCGGCCCGCCGCCGGTCATAATGAACAACGTATCGAAAATCTTGAAACATTCGATCACCCGGATCGCCAGCGCGATGCCGATGATTGTCTTCATCCGGGGCAACACGATCAAGGTGAACCGCTGCAACGGATTGGCCCCCAGCAAAGTCGCCGCCCGCACCTGATCTTCCGGCACGCCAACCAGACCGGCCAGCAAAATCAGGAACATCAGCGGCGTCCATTGCCAGATATCCGCCACCATCACAGCCACCAAAGCCAGCGTCGGGTCCGACAGCCAAGCAATCGTCACCGGGCTGCCCATGAACATCGACAGAATGTCATTCACCGGCCCGCCTGATTGGAACAGCATGAAGAACATTTAGCCAGCAACGGCAGGCACCACCATCATCGGCATAATCAGGATCGAGTAGAACACCCGCTTGCCCTTGAAGTCATCCACGAACAGGGTGGCTAAGCCCAGCCCAAGCATGAACTCTATCGGTACGCAAATCGCCATCACAAACGCCGTGCACCCCAGCGCCGCCCACAGCCGCCCATCGCCCAACAGGTCGCTGTAATTGGCAAAGCTGTTCCAGAACTGCCACGCCTGCGGCCAAGATTGCCCCGACAAACGCGACCAATCGGTTAGCGAAATATAGGCCTGCATCAGCAGCGGAAACACCGAGATGAACAGCACCAGCACCTGTGCGGGCAAGGTCAGCCGGAAACCCAAATGTGCAGATTCGTCCTTCATTGTTTCAACGCTCCAAACGTCAGCCCGCGCACCGGATGCTTCTGAATCAGCACGCCAAGCACCACGGGGGGAACGGCAGCCATCAGCCCCAACGCGGCCTTCGCGCCATAAAGCTGCCCGGTCATGGATGAGGAAAGCGAGGCCATATAGACCGCAATCGTCACCCATTCGCGCATGGTCAGCAGCAGAGCGATCAGGTAATCCGACCAATTCAGGATGAACACGAATAAAGCCGCCGAGGCTAAAGGCGCGCGCATCATCGGCAAAGTGATCCGCCAGAACACCCGCGCCCGAGAGCAGCCCTCGACCAAAGCCGCTTCCTCAATCTCTTTCAGCATGTCGTCGAAAAAGGTTTTCATCAGCCAGAACGCGAAGGGCAAGGTCACAATGCCATACACCAGCGCCAGCCCCCACCAGGTATCGGTCATGTTAAAAAACGCCCACATGATCATCACCGGGGTCATCACCGCCATCGGCGGAAACAGCCGCAACTGCACCAGCGCCAAGGGCAAATTGCCGCTCGATCCAAACCGCGACAGCCCATAAGCCGCCGCCGTCCCCGCCGTCATCGCAATCACTGTGCCGATGCCTGCCGACAAAAAAGATGCCAAAATCGGCTTCAAAGCGGTGCGATCCAGTGCCACGATCAAATCGGAATTGCTGACGCCAAACACATAGCGGAAATTGTTCAAGGTCGGGGCTTTTGGCCACCATGTCAGCGCCGCCCCGGTCGCTTGCCACTCCGGGATCGGCTTAAACGCCATCGAGGCCATCCACAGGATCGGGATCAGCGTGACGGCCACCGCCAGCAAAATCATCGTATATCGAAATGCCTCAAAGGCCAGCGAGCGGGTCATATCAGGTCCAAAATTCCATAAATTCGGTCGGCGCGCAGGGTCCGCGCCGACCAAGGTGGTTTGCGGTTCTCCGCAAACCGCCAAAGATCAGGGTTAAAGCGGGAGGGCCTAAACCGGATCAAGCACCGTCGGCCTAGCCGCCTTGTTGGCCTTGATCGCCTCGATAATCTTCTCCTCCCCGGTGCGGCGAGTGATCTTCGCCCAAGCATCGGCGGTATCCGCCATCGCCTGCGCTGCCGTCTTGGCCCCGGTCAAAGACGCCATCAGGTTCTCATCCAGCGCATTATGAAATGCCGTGGCACCCGGATAGTTGATCGTGGGCACCGTGCGCGCCACCGTCTCGTGTAAAATGTTCATGTGGTAGGCGTGATAGGTTTCGCGCACCAACGGATCGGCAAAATTGTTCAGAGAGAACGGGTCAAAATAGCCGCCCGGATTGGCCGTCATCCACGACTAAATTCGCGCAGAACCCAGCCATTGCAGCAACAGATACGCCACCTCAGGATATTCCGACTGCGCCGACACCATCCCCGTCAGGCTGAACCAAAGCACCGAGCGGCTGACGATCTTACCATCCACTTCCGTTCCCGGCGGCAGCATCGAGCCGATCTTGCCCGTCACGGTCGATCCGGTATTCCCGGCATTATCCAATAACTTCGGCAGGTTAGAGAACGCGCAGGTCATCGCCGCCCCACCGGAAGCGAAATTGCCATACTGCTCCGGCCAGCCCCAGTTGATCGCATCTGGCGAGTGGTGCGACAGGCTTTCGATACATACTTGCATTGCTGCCATGCCGTTTTCTGGATTGATCAGCGGCACGCCATCATCGCCAAACAAGAACTGGTTCGGCGAGGCCATTGAGGTAAAGCGCTGATACCAGTGGGTATAGCCCCAGCCTTGATTGCGCAGATCGGTGGACCCAAACAGCCCTTTGTCGGGCGGTTGGAAGAACGCCGCCACATCGGAATGCTGCTTCCATGTCTTCGACGGGGCCAGTTCGTAGCCGTATTTATCCTTGAACGCCGCCTGCTCTGCCGCATCGCCGAACAGATCGGTGCGACACACCCAGGTCTGGAAATCGCCATCCAACGACACGCCATAAGTGCTGCCGCGATATTGGTTCAGCAAAGCCACGCCCTGCGCGCCGTTGACATAGCCGCGCTCGGGGTCGTCCCACTGCGGTTTGTGGGCTTCTACGTAGTCGTTCAGCTTGGCAATGCCGCCGGATTCCGCGCGGTCCCCAAGACGGTTCCAATCGGTCGAATAGATGTCATTGGCCCCACCAGAGGTGGAGATATCCTGCATCGTCTTGGTAAACTCCTGCCCGTTCGGCAGCCCGACGATCTTCAAAGTGATCCCGGTTTCCTTCTCCCACAGATCCTTGATGCTGGGCGCACCTGCCGGAAAGGCTTCGGTCAACTGGCCAATCGAGCCATCCGACAAAGCCATCACGATCTTGGTCGGGGCCTTAACCGCGCCTTTCAGCGACTTCACCACCTCAACAGCCCGGCCTTCCGGCGTATCCGGGCCATATTGATAGCGCTCTGCCCCCGGAAACCCGGTTGTACCGCCTATCATCCCCGTAGCCAGCGCATCCGCGCCCTCGGCCCGCGCCGGGCGGATGAAGCGCGGCGCAATCCCGATTGCCGCGCCATAAACCGCCAGCTTTCCTCCGCTCGTCAGTAACTGACGCCGCGACATGCGACCTGTGCGATCCCTGTATCCCTCCCAAGACAGCAAAGCCCATGCGCTGATGCGCCTGAATGATGTTTTGTGATTACATCAATTATTTCTTAAACATCATAAAACGGCAGTTCGATCATGAGGATTACGGAGCAGTGGCAAGTGTAGCACGGAATACTGGATATTATACTGATAATGCTCAATACTTGTCCATCACACCGACGCCAGAACCCCGAAGAAAAAATATCAGTCACACCCGATCATGGCATCAATCAATCGAAATACATCATTTATAGATCGCTTTTTCAATGGCACTAAGGTCCAACCCAACCAAAGCGACCCAAACCGCATGAACAACCAAACCCCGATGCCGAGCGCCACCCTGCAAGACGTCGCGCGTGAGGCCAATGTCTCGTCCGCCACGGTGGACCGCGTGCTGAATGGCCGCGAAGGCGTGCGGGCGCGCGCCCGCTAAGTGGTTTTGCAAACCGCGCGGCGTTTGGGCTATATCTCGGACGGCAGTGTGCCCAAAATCCCCGCCCAGACCGCCGCCACCCTCCAACTTGCGTTCCTTCTGCCTGCCGGGACCAACGCCTTCATCAACGCCCTACACCAGCAGATCGAAACACACGCTGCCACTCGCCCCGATCTGAGCGTGAAAATCAGCCACATCGAGGGCTTTAACCCGCAAACCGTCGCCGCCCACCTGGTGGCGCTGAAAGACCAAGCCGCAGGCGTCGGCCTGATCGCACAAGATCACCGCCTTGTACGCGAAGCCATCCGCTCCCTTGCCCAAAGCGGCAACCAAGTGCTCACCCTCGCCACAGATATCCAAAGCGTGCCCCGCCTCGCCTATGTCGGCATCGACAACCGCCAATCCGGGCGTCTTGCGGGGCAGTTGATGGGCCGCCTGCTGCCCAAAAACCAACCCGCCAAAGCCGCGCTGTTCGCAGGCTCGCTCGCCTACCGCGGCCATGAGGAACGCGAGATGGGCTTCAGCCACATCCTGCGCGAAGAATTCCCACATATTCAAATCCTGGAACTGCGTGAGATCATGGACGACCGCCAGCGCGCGCTGGCGCAGACCAGCGCCTTGCTCAATCAACACCCCGACCTCGCCGCGATCTACAACGTCGGTGGCGGCACCTCGGGCAATGCCACCGAACTCCGCGCGCGCGGGCTGGAGCATCGCGTGGTGTTCGTCTGCCACGAAGCCACCGAAACCAACAAAGCCTTGCTGCTGGACGGCACCGTCGATGCGGTGATCGACCAGAATCCCCATGTTGAGGCGCGCGAGGCCCTCAACCTGCTCACCGCCGCCGCGCGTGGTCAGCCCTACACCTACGTCCCGCCCCGCCTGCAACTGGTGCTGCGCGAAAACCTGCCGGACGAGTAACTCAAATCCACCCCAACAGCCGCCACCACAGATAATCCAGCGGCAGTAGCATTACCAAAGTCACCGCCGCCAAGCGCCACAAAATCCGCGCCAAAGCCCTTAGGCTTTCCCCAGAAAGCTGCATCGCCACCACCAAAGGCGCCACCTGATACGGTAGCAGCACGGTCGAAAACCCCACCACCTGCGTCATCAACACCGCCTGCAAACTGAATCCGCTCGCCGCTGCCAAATCCTGCGCCATCGGGGTCAGCACTGAAGGCACGCTCGGCACCGTCGTCACCAGACCCGTCAGCATCGACATCAGTGACAGCGAGGCAAAGTTCGTAGCCGTCCCACCGGGATGCAGCGGCAGCACAGCTTGCAAGCCCTGCCCGATCAGCGCGCCAAGCCCCGAAGCGTTGACTAAAGCCCCCACCGCCAGCGCCCCCGCCACAAACAGCAGCAGCCCGAAATCCACCGCAGCCTTGAACGCAGCCGTTGAGACCACGCCAAAGCCGGGGCTCAGCAACGCCACCGCCGCCGCAAGCCCGACCCAAGCTGCATTCACGCCGTGCAGCGAATCCGTCATCCACAACCCCAGCGTCACCAGCAGGACTGCCGCCACCCGCATCTGCGCCGATCTGTTGGCCGGGACCAAAGCCGCCGCAGGTTCCACCACATGCGGGGCCACCTCCGCCGGAAACATCCGCAGCACCATCCACGCCGTCAGCGCCGATTTCACCAAACCCAGCACCGGATAATGCAGCCAAAGATAGGCAGTATAGCCAAAATGCGCGCCGTAAATCGTCTCGGCCGCCCCCGACAGCACCATGTTGGGGATATTCGCGGGCAAAATCGCAAAGCTCGGCATGTTGCAGGCGATGGCCAGCGTCACCGCAATGCCAATCCGCCCCTTCGACCCCGGCTGAAATCCGGCCCGCTGCGCGAGCGCCATGCCAATCGGCACCAGTACCACCGCCCGACCCACCGAAGACGGCATGATGAACCCGAGCAGCATCGCCACCAGCGTCAGCCCAAAGATCATCCGGGCATAACTGCCGTCCAACAGCGGCCCCAACACCCGCGCCAGCACCACGCCCAAACCCGAAGCACTGATCGCCGCTCCAATCACAAAACCCGAAATGATCAGCCACACCGCCGTCGAGCCAAACCCCGCAAACACCAGATCAGGCGGAGCCAGCCCAAACACTAAGACCACCGCAAACAGCAACAGGCTGGCGAAGTAACTCGGCACCACACCGCTGGCCCAAAGCCCTAGCGTCACCAGTACTACGGCCAAAATCTGCGCTTGCTGTGCGGTTAATCCCGCAGGCGGCAACAGCGCCAACCCCAGCGCCACCAGCACCAAGCCCGCCACCAACCCAAGTTTTACCAAAAATCCAACCCGCTGCATCGCCCGCTCCAATTTGCCAATGCAACCACCCTAGCCGAAACCGCCGCTATGCGTTAGACCACCATTATGCCAGAATATATCGCTGATACGCCAAACCACGCCCCCAGCGCCACTGGCTTCCTGCGTGACCCGGCTCGCCCAATCCTTGCCTATGGCCGCACGATGCAGCCACAACACGGCATCGCCCCCCACCATCACCCCCGCGCGCAACTGCTGTGGGCGCTGCGGGGCGTGCTGCGCATCCATGCCGCAGAGGCCACATGGATCGTGCCCGCCAGCCATGCCGTCTGGATTCCCGGTGATGTGCCGCACCAAGTGCAATCGGATACCGAAACCGATATCCGCAACCTCTACATCGACCCCACGCTTCCCCTGCGCGCCGCAAACCAGACCTGCGCCGTCCTGACCCTGACCCCGCTGATGCGGGCGCTGATCCTGCGGCTGCACAGCGAAGACACCGCCGCAGCCTTCCCGCCCCGCCTGCTGCGCCTGACTGCAGTGATCGCTGATGAGATCGAAACCCTTTCTGAGGCTCCGCTGCATCTGCCCGGCGGCCACGATCCTCGTCTTATGCGCCTGACGCGCCACCTGATCAACCACCCCGACGATCCAAGCTTGCTGCCCGACCTCGCCCGCAGCATCGCCGCCAGCCCCCGCACTTTAGAGCGTCTGTTCCGAACGGAGACCGGCCTCAGCTACCGCCAATGGCGCGCCCGTCAGCGCCTGCTGCTCGCCATCGAGCGGCTGACCCTCGGCCAAAGCAGCGCCACCATCGCCTATGCCTTGGGCTACCGCAGCCCCAGCGCCTTCACCGCCGCCTTCAGCGCAGAATTCGGCACCCCACCGCAAAGCTTTCTGAAACACGCAGTCGCGCAGTAACAGCAGCGCAGTGAGCCCCCGAAAAACCGCCACAACTAACCCATAGCTGCGCGGCACGCGTTTTGATCGGGAAAGTCCCTAAAGTTTATCTAAAATTTTCATCTTGGCAAAAATACTCCACAGGTTTGCCATTGGTCCGAGAACCAATGGCATGGGGGATGTGAAATCCCCGGCGCTTCCTGCAGCAAGCCAACCTCACTCGCCCGGCAACCGCCGCACAGCCCCGGTCGCCGCCGAAGTCGCAAACAAGCCATAAGCCCGCAACGCCTGACTGACTTTCCGCGCCCGTGGCTTCACAGGCTTCCAGCCCTTGGCATCCTGCGCCGCCCGCCGCACTGTCAGATCGGCCTCCGACACCGCCAAATGAATCGTCCGCGCCGGGATATTGATCTCAATCCGGTCGCCTTCTTCCACCAGACCGATCAACCCACCCGACGCCGCCTCAGGCGAGACATGCCCAATCGACAGACCCGAAGTCCCGCCCGAGAACCGACCATCCGTCAGCAGCGCACACGCCTTCCCGAGCCCCTTCGATTTCAGATACGAGGTCGGATACAGCATCTCCTGCATCCCCGGCCCGCCCTTCGGCCCCTCATAGCGGATCACCAGTACATCGCCTTCCTTGATCCAGTTCGACAAAATCGCCTCGACAGCGGCGTTCTGCGACTCAAACACCCGCGCAGGCCCCGCAAACACCAAGATAGAATCGTCCACCCCAGCCGTCTTCACAATGCAACCCTCAGGCGCGATATTCCCCGACAGCACGGCCAAACCGCCATCCTGCGAAAACGGAGTCTTAGCCGAACGAATAACCCCCTTCTCGCGGTCCGTATCCAGCTCCGCCCATTTCCGGCTCTGACTGAACGCCACTTGTGTCGGCACCCCACCCGGAGCCGCCAAGAACAACTCCCGCACCTCGGGGTGGTTCGAGCGCGAGATGTCCCAATGGTCAATCGCCGCCCCCAACGTCGGCGCATGCACCGTCGGGCAATCTCGGTTCAATAGCCCCGCCGCATCCAACTGCCCCAAGATCGCCATGATGCCGCCTGCGCGATGCACATCCTCCATATGAACGTCCTGCTTGGCGGGGGCCACCTTGCACAACACCGGCACCTTGCGGCTCAAAGCATCAATATCGCTCATGGTGAAATCCACACCACCCTCATGCGCAGCCGCCAGAATATGCAGCACGGTGTTGGTCGAGCCCCCCATCGCAATATCCAAAGCCATCGCATTCTCAAACGCGCCCTTGCTGGCGATGTCGCGCGGCAAGAGCCCCGCCTCATTGCCCTCATAATGCCGCTTGGTGATATCGACGATCACGCGGCCCGCCTCAAGGAACAGCCCCTGCCGCGCCGAATGCGTCGCCAAGGTCGAGCCATTCCCAGGCAAAGACAGCCCCAAAGCCTCGGTCAGACAGTTCATCGAATTGGCGGTAAACATCCCCGAACACGACCCACAAGTAGGGCAAGCCGCCGCCTCAATCTTCGCCAGATCCTCATCCGACACCGACTCGTCCGCCGCCGAAACCATCGCATCCACCAGATCGAGCGCCAGTTCCTTGCCGTCGATCACCACCTTGCCCGCTTCCATCGGTCCACCCGATACAAACACCACCGGAATGTTCAGCCGCATCGCTGCCATCAGCATCCCCGGCGTGATCTTGTCGCAATTTGAGATACACACCATCGCATCCGCACAATGCGCGTTCACCATGTATTCGACGCTGTCCGCAATCAACTCGCGCGACGGCAGCGAATACAGCATCCCGTCATGCCCCATCGCAATGCCATCATCCACCGCGATGGTGTTGAATTCCTTGGCAACCCCGCCCGCCCGCTCCACCTCGCGCGCCACCATCTGCCCGAGGTCCTTAAGATGCACATGCCCCGGCACGAACTGGGTAAACGAGTTCACAATCGCAATGATCGGCTTGCCGAAATCGCCATCCTTCATCCCGGTCGCCCGCCAAAGCCCGCGCGCCCCCGCCATATTGCGGCCGTGAGTGGTGGTTCTGGAACGATAAACAGGCATGGCTGATCCTCATAGCTAGACGTCCCGCGAGCGCGCGGAAACTCGGCAAGCCCTTATTGACCCTACGCGCCGCCCGCTTCAAGAGCGCAATCGCAAACCGAGCCTCGAGATGACCAATATTCGCGCAGTTTCCCCCCCACCCCCACGCCGCCCCGGACCCGATCCGGGGCCTCAACGCCTGCGCAACAGAGGGCAGCACCCGACCTCAGGAGGACGCGCCAGCAAACTTCTGCGCACTCTATCTCCCCACCACCACGCCGCCCCGGACCTGATCCGGGGCCTCATACAAGCGCAACAGAGGGAAGCGCCCGACCTCGGGAGGACGCGCCAACAGAAGTTTGACGCGCTTTATCCCCCAACCCCTCCCCCAGAACTTCTGCTGGCACCCTTGGCAATCGCGCCCTCCCGGCGGGAGGTCGGGCGCGGCCCGGCGGGCTCCGCCCTTGCTTCCGGGCAAGGAAAAGAATGCGTAACCTTGGCCCCCCATTGGCTTGCTGTTCACTACAGAGGGGTTGCAGTTGTGTTGATCATGTATGTTCGATCCGGTACGTATGCTAAGTGTTCCATCCCGGATGATCACATAGACCCTCGGCGCTCTGCGTTTTTCATGGCAAGATCGATCCTGAGGGACATTCGAAGCGGGGTTCGGGCATGTTGATCCATCTTCACAAGCAGGCG